>NZ_DHXG01000099.1:0-3567 GCF_002413585.1 Paracoccus sp. UBA5162 | reverse complement strand
TTCGGCATGGGCATCGACAAGCCCGACATCCGCTGGGTGGTCCATGCCGACCTGCCGAAATCCATCGAGGCCTATTATCAGGAAATCGGCCGCGCCGGTCGCGACGGCGATCCGGCCGAGACGCTGACCCTCTACGGTCCCGACGACATTCGCCTGCGTCGTGCGCAGGTCGATGAGGGGCTGGCCGCCAATGATCGCAAGGGGGCCGATCACGCGCGGCTGAACGCGCTGCTGGGTCTGGCCGAGGCGACAGGCTGCCGCCGCCGCCGCCTGCTGGCCTATTTCGGCGAGGACATGCAGGCGGATTGCGGCAATTGCGATCTGTGCCTGACCCCGCCCCGGCTGTTCGACGGCACGCAGGCGGTGCGCATGGCGCTGTCGGCGATGCTGCGCACCGGTGAATGGTTCGGCGCGGGGCACCTGATCGACATCCTGACCGGACACACGACCGAAAAGGTTCGCGAACGCGGCCACGACAAGCTGCCGACCTTCGGTGTCGGTCGCGATCATTCGCGTGGCCAGTGGCAGGCGATCTTCCGGCAGATGATGGGCCTGGATCTGTGCCGCCCCGATCCGGAACGCCACGGGGCTCTGTTCCTGACCGACGCCGCCCATCCGGTTCTGCGCGGCGTGGACAGCGTAACCCTGCGTCATGACACGACTCTGCGGGCCAGGGGCGCCAATGTCCTGCGCACGCAGGTCGACGAAGAGGATGAGCCGCTTCTGTCGGCGCTGAAGGCCCGGCGCCGCGCGCTGGCCGAGGCCGCCCGCGTGCCTGCCTATGTCATCTTCCCCGACCGCACGCTGATCGAGATGGCCCGCCTGCGTCCTCAGGATCTGGACCAGATGGCGCGGGTCAGCGGGGTCGGGGCGAAGAAGCTGGAAAGCTATGGCACCGAATTCCTGTCGGTGATCGCAGGCGATCAGCCGGACATGCATCCCCACCGCCGGGCGCTGGCGGGCCGGCCCGAGGGCATCCTGTTCGACCGTCTGGTCGCGGCGCAGAACCGGCTGACGCGCGGCGAGGATGGAACCGAAAAGCCGCTGTCCTGTTCGACCGCGCAACTGCGCCGCATCGCCGAATCTCGCCCCGCGGACCAGGCTGCCCTGTCGCGCCATCTGGATGCCGCGCGCCTGAATCGCTTCGGTCCGGCCTTCCTGCGACAGATCGCCGAGAGCTGAGGCCGCGCCACGCGGCCCATCACCGCGTGCCGCCCGTGCTTTGCCTGACAGGCGGATTCCCGTCCGTTGCAGGGAAACATCGGCGCATCCGCGTTGATCCTGTCCGGCTTCTTGTCCGCCTGCGACGCCTGCGATCACCTGCTTGTCATCGCTCGTGCCGTAACGGGCGGTATCGCCGGAACGAAGGGTAATGGGAATGTGATGCGCATTTTCGGCCCGCCGCATCGTGACTATGTCTAGGTCGGGTGTGCAAGGCTGCCAGGCACAAGACGGATCGGAGGAAGAACATGAAACTTACATGGTCAGACGTGACACCGAAGGCCCACTGGCTGGATCGGCGTGCATTCATCGCGACTGCCGCGGCTCTGTCCGCCTCGCCGGCGCTGGCGCTAAGCGGCAAGCCGTCCGGGTTGTCGACCGACGAAAAGCCCAACACGCTGGAAGAAATTACAAATTACAACAATTACTATGAATTCGGCACCGGCAAGGAGGATCCCGCCCGCAATGCCGGCGGGCTGAAAACCGATCCCTGGTCGGTCGAGATCGGCGGTCTGGTGGATCGCCCCGGCTCTTACGGTGTCGAGGATCTTGCGCCCGAGAACACGCTTGAGGAACGCATCTACCGGCTGCGCTGCGTCGAGGGCTGGTCGATGGTCATTCCCTGGATCGGCGTGCCGCTGGCTTCGGTGCTGAACAGGGCCGGGATCCAGCCCTCGGCGAAATTCGTCGCCTTCGAGACGGTGACGCAGCCCGACAACATGCCCGGTCTGCGCTATCCGATCCTTGACTGGCCCTATCGCGAGGGACTGCGGCTCGACGAGGCGATGCACCCGCTGGCGATTCTGGCGACCGGATTGTATTCCGACCCGCTGCCGAACCAGAACGGGGCTCCGATCCGGCTGGTCGTGCCATGGAAATACGGATTCAAGTCGATCAAGTCGATCGTCAGGATCACCCTGTCCGACAGCCAGCCCTATGCCACCTGGAATGCAAGTCAGCCCAACGAATACGGGTTTTACGCCAATGTGAACCCGAATGTCGACCATCCCCGCTGGTCGCAGGCATCCGAGCGGCGCATCGGTGCCGGACTGTTCGCCGGACGTGAGGAAACGCTGATGTTCAACGGCTATGCCGATCAGGTTGCATCGCTGTATTCCGGCATGGATCTCAAGAAGAACTTCTGATGCGCAGAAGAATCAATGATGCACTGCGCCGACTGCCGGTCTGGGTCGTGTGGCTGGGGGGCATGATCCCGCTTGCTTTGCTGGTGTCGGATACGTTCTTCGGCGGACTGGGCATCGACCCGGTTCGCGACATCGAATATCGCCTGGGCCGGACCGCGCTCTATTTCCTGATCGCCAGCCTTGCGGTCACGCCGCTGCTGCGGATCGCGGGAATCAGTCTGATGCGGTTTCGCCGCGCGCTTGGGCTGATCTGTTTCACCTATGCGGGCCTGCATGTCCTGTCCTGGCTGGCGCTGGACATGGGGTTTCTCTGGGCGCAGATGGCCCGCGATATCGTGAAGCGGCCCTATCTGCTGTTCGGAATGGTGGCGTTCACGCTGCTGACGGCGCTGGCAGTGACATCGAACAACCTGTCGATCCGGCGCATGGGCGCGCAAGGCTGGCGCAATCTGCACAAGCTGGTCTATGTCGCCGCGCCGCTCGTCGCCCTGCACTGGATCTGGTCGCTGAAGACCTTTCCGGTCACGCCGACCTTCTGGCTTCTGGTGATTCTGTTGCTTCTCGGCCTGCGGGTCGTGATCAAGAGACCGCTGGCGCGCGCAAGACCGGCAAGGGCCTGAAGAAGGTTTTCGAAACAGGCCCTTGGCAGGAAATTGACGCGCAGGGCAGTTTTTTTGCGAATTTCCTCTTGCACCTTTGTTTTGTGATCCGTAGATACGCCTTCACCGATCGGGCCTGAGGGTTTGACTGGTTCGGGGCTTCGGGTTTTGGCTTTGGGGTTTCGGGAGATTATCCGGGATGGATGGCCGTTGGGGCGTCGTGAGAGTGGCGCGTCTTCGGTGATTGTTGTTTCGGTGCTTTTTGACATGATTGTTATGATGAAGGGATATGCGGGCGGTCTGGTCTGAACGACAGGACATCTTGCATATCGGCCTGGTAGGGTTTTTCCCGATGATCCAGGTGTCAGCTTCACTGTTTGTCGGCTCACGCGAGTGAGGACGATGAACAGATGATCATCCGGTCTTTCGGGGCCGGATGGCAGATGTGCAAGGTTCGACGTCAAGGACAAGCGTTTCGGCGCTTTTCAACTTGAGAGTTTGATCCTGGCTCAGAACGAACGCTGGCGGCAGGCCTAACACATGCAAGTCGAGCGCACCTTCGGGTGAGCGGCGGACGGGTGAGTAACGCGTGGGAACGTGCC
>NZ_DHXG01000002.1:17844-70880 GCF_002413585.1 Paracoccus sp. UBA5162 | reverse complement strand
GGTGATGACCACGATCACTGCGCAGTAACCGGCCCGCATCCAGCAGGCCTCGGCCCTCCGTGCCCTTGGCGCGGAGGGCCGTTTTCGCATTCGGCTTTCACAGCGGACCAGCGTTCCTGATGCCCTTTGGAAAAGGATCGCCGCGATAGCGCCGCCCATTGATGCGACGCCAACAGCATGACCGGCGTTCCCATCCTCTCTATCGCTGAATGTGTTACAGGAGCGCTGATGGACATTGGTCGATCAAGCCGCTGAACTGTGTGAGACCGTGGCGACTTCACCTGGCATATCCGGCGGGCGAGCCTCGCCACCGACTGCCAGCCGCAGTTCACGCGCGATCACCCATCCATCTTCAACGCCTGAATGAACGCCGTCTGCGGAATTTCCACTTTCCCGAACTGGCGCATCTTCTTCTTGCCGGCCTTCTGCTTTTCCAGCAGCTTCTTCTTGCGCGTGGCATCGCCGCCGTAGCATTTGGCGGTCACGTCCTTGCGCATGGCCGACAGGGTCTCGCGCGCGATGACGCGGCTGCCGATGGCGGCCTGGATCGGGATCTTGAACATGTGGCGCGGAATCAGCTCTTTCAGCTTTTCGACCATGACCCGGCCGCGCGATTCCGCGCGGTCGCGGTGGACCATGATCGACAGCGCGTCCACCGGCTCGTCATTCACCAGGATCGACATCTTGACCAGGAAATCCTCGCGGTATTCGCTGATCTGGTAGTCAAAGCTGGCATAGCCCTTGGTCACCGATTTCAGCCGGTCGTAGAAGTCGAAGACGACCTCGGCCAGGGGCAGGTCATAGACGACCATCGCGCGGGAACCGGCATAGGTCAGATCCAGCTGGATGCCGCGCCGGTCCTGGCACAGTTTCAGAACGTCGCCCAGGTAATCGTCGGGCACCATGATCGTGGCCTTGATGCGCGGCTCCTCGATATGGTCGACCAGGGTCAGGTCGGGCATGTCGGCGGGGTTGTGCAATTCGCGCATCTCGCCGTCGCGCATGTGCAGCCGGAAAACGACGCTGGGCGCGGTGGTGATCAGGTCCAGATCATATTCGCGTTCCAGCCGGTCGCGGATCACCTCCAGGTGCAACAGCCCCAGAAAGCCGCAGCGGAAGCCGAAGCCAAGCGCGGCCGAAGTCTCCATTTCGGAGCTGAAGCTGGCGTCGTTCAGGGCCAGTTTCTCGATCGCGTCGCGCAGCGCCTCGAAATCGTTCGCATCGACCGGAAACAGCCCGCAGAACACCACCGGTTGCGAGGGTTTGAAACCCGGCAGGGCGGTGGCGGCGGGCTTTTTCTCGTGCGTGATCGTATCGCCGACACGGGTGTCGCGAACCTGCTTGATGGATGCGGTGAAAACGCCGATCTCGCCCGGCCCCAGTTCCGCGATGTCCTTCATCGCAGGCGTCAGCACCGCCAGCTTGTCCAGCCGGTAGGTGGCGCCGGTCTGCATCATCTTGACCTGATCGCCCTTGCGGATGGTGCCGTCCATGACCCGGATCATCACGACGACGCCCAGATAGCTGTCATACCAGGAATCGACCAGCATCGCCTTCAAGGCCGCGTCGGCATCTCCCGTCGGCGCGGGCAAGCGCTGCACGATCGCCTCCAGCACATCAGGGATGCCGAGGCCGGTCTTGGCGCTGATCGGGATCGCCTGGCTGGCGTCGATGCCGATCACGTCCTCGATCTGCGCCTTGACGCGATCGGGCTCGGCGGCGGGCAGGTCGATCTTGTTCAGGACCGGGACGATCTCGTGATCGGCGTCGATGGCCTGATAGACATTGGCCAATGTCTGCGCCTCGACCCCCTGGGTCGCGTCCACGACCAGCAGCGATCCTTCGACGGCGCGCATGGACCGGCTGACCTCGTAGGCGAAATCGACATGGCCCGGCGTGTCGATCAGGTTCAGGATATAGGTCTGGCCGTCCTGCGCCGGATAGGCGATGCGGACCGTATTGGCCTTGATGGTGATGCCGCGTTCGCGCTCGATATCCATGGCGTCCAGCATCTGGGCCTTCATGTCGCGTTCGGCGACGGTGCCGGTCAGCTGGATCAGCCGGTCGGCCAGCGTGGATTTGCCGTGGTCGATATGGGCCACGATCGAGAAATTGCGGATCAGGGACAGCTTGGTCATGGCGCGGCTATACAGGGGCGTCATGCCCGCGAAAAGAGGATTTCGCAAGGCCGCTGGCGAGGCTGCCGCCGCCCCGGTTTCCCGTCTTTCAGCCTGGCCGCGCGACGCTGCCGGCGGGGATCCGGCGCGCGGCGCGATTCAGCCGCGCCTCGCGCCACATCGTATAGCCGCCCGCGACGGCAATAATGGCAGCCCCCGTCAGCATCCAGCCATCGGGGCGTTCGGCAAAGACCAGCAATCCCAGGATGATGGCGAAGACCAGCCGGGAATAGCGGAAGGGTGCGATCGCGCCGATCTCTCCGATCCGGGTCGCGATCACCATGGTCAGATAGCCGAACAGCCCGAAGATCAGCGAGGCCGCCATCAGGCCCCATTGTGCGGGGTCGGGCGCGATCAGCGGCTGTCCTCCGACGACGACCAGCGCGGCCCCGGCCAGCGACATCGACCCGAAGGCCGAGGCCGTCAGCAGCCCCGACCCGATGGAGGCAGGCAGCCGTCGCGTGACCAGATCGCGCACCGCCAGAAACAGCACCGCGACCAGGGCCAGCACCGATCCCGGCTGAAACGCATCCGTCCCCGGCCGCACGATCATCAGCACGCCCAGGAACCCCGCACCGATGGAAGCCCAGCGGCGCCAACCGACTTTTTCGCCCAGGATCAGCGCCGCGCCAAGCGTCATCAGCAAAGGCAGCGCCTGCAGGATGGCCGAGGCGATGGCCAGATCGCCGATCGAAATGGCGGTCAGGAAGAAGACGCCGCAGACCGCCTCGCAAAGGTTGCGCAGCAATACGCCGGGATGGATCAGATCGCGCCAGCGCAGTCCCTCGGGGCCCAGGGCAACCCAGGCGCCGAAGGCGACCATCCCGCCAAAGCCCAGCAGCAGCAGAAGCTGTCCGATCGACAGATCCGAGGACAGGAATTTCAGCAGCGCGTCCTCGAAGGCAAAGCCCGCCATCGCCAGCGTCATCAGCAGGGCCGCCCGGGCATTGACGCTCATGGCACGGCCTCGATCTGCGTGATCAGGTCAGGCAGATCCGCGATTCTGTCCAGATGATGCAGGCGCGGATCCGGGCCCGGGTCGGCATGTTCGGCGGCCCAGGTCATCTGGTGTGGAATGAAGACGCCATGTCCGCCCAGTGAAATCACCGGCAGGACATCGCTTTTCATCGAATTGCCCGCCATCACGAAACCGCCCGAGGCGATGCCGAGACGGTCCAGGACGCGGGCATAGGCCGCGGGCGTCTTTTCGGCCAGAATCTCGATCGCCGCGAAACGTCCGGCAAGGCCCGAGGCGGCGATCTTGCGTTCCTGATCGATCAGATCCCCCTTGGTGATCAGCACCAGGCGCCGCCCCGACAGCGCGTCCAGCGCAGCCTCGACTCCCTCGATCAGCTCGACCGGATGGGCCAGCATGTCCCGTCCCAGTTCAAGGATGCGACCGATGGCCTGGCCGTCGATCCGCCCGTCGGTCAGTTCGATCGCGGTCTGCACCATCGACAGCACGAAGCCCTTGATGCCGAAACCGTATCGTTCAAGATTCGCGCATTCGACCTCATAGAGCCTGCCCGCGATGTCGTCGATCTCGGCATGATCCGCCAGAAGCGATGCGAATTCGGCCTCGGTGACGCGAAAGAAGGTCTCGTTCTCCCATAGCGTATCATCCGCATCCAGCCCGATTGCCTCGATCATGTCATCCTCCGTCCGGCAGCGCAGCGGAACCATGCAGCGCGCGCAAAGTCAAACCGCAGCGAATTGTCCGGTCGCTCCGGATCGGGACCACGACACAAGATATTGATGAGGCCGCGCTGTCAGCGCAACAATTCCTCACGTCCCGGTGATTGAGCCCGAATGAGCTTTTTGCTATGTCTGGTGGTGCAGAAAGGGCATTCCAGATCGGGAAAAACCGGCCATGCCCGCTTTCATGAGGATCAGGAAACCGAGGAGACAGTTCCATGCTCAACCGCATCGCGATCGCGGCATCCGCCGTGATGATGACAGCGCCGCTTGCCATGTCCGGCCCTATCGACACCGCCTGTGTGCGATCCGACCGCGCCCGCGGCAACGCGCCGCTTTGCGGCTGCATCCAGCAGGTCGCGGACCAGACCCTGTCGCGTTCAGACCAGCGCCGCGCGGCCGCGTTCTTCCGCGATCCGAATCAGGCGCAGGCCGTGCGGATGTCGAAACGCGATGCCGACAACGCGTTCTGGGCGCGCTACAAGCGTTTCGCCGGCAGGGCCGAGGCCCTTTGCCGCTGACGCATGCGGATCACGGTCCTGACCGGCGCGGGCATTTCCGCTGAAAGCGGCCTGGCCACCTTTCGCGCCGGCACGGGATTGTGGGAACGGCACCGGATCGAGGATGTGGCGACACCGGGGGGTTTTGCCCGCGACCCGGCGCTGGTCCATCGCTTCTACAATGAACGACGGCAGAAGGCAGCCGGCGCGCAGCCCAATGCTGCCCATCGGGCCCTGGCCCGGCTGTCGCGGAACCATGACGTGACATTGGTGACGCAGAATGTGGAAGATCTTCACGAACGCGGCGGCTGCGCCGATGTGATCCACATGCATGGCCGCCTGAGCCGCGCGCGCTGTGCCGCCTGCGGGGCGTGCTGGGATGCGCCGATGACGATGACATCCGAGGACGGCTGCCCCGGCTGCGGGGCAAGGCGGACCCGACCCGACATCGTCTGGTTCGGCGAGATCCCCTGTCACATGCAGCGGATCTGGCAGGCTTTGGCGCATAGCGACCTTTTCGCAGCCATCGGAACGTCGGGAAATGTCTATCCGGCCGCCGGTTTCGCCCGGCACGCCGCCCGGATGGGCGCGGAATGCGTCGCCCTCAACCTGGAAGCCGGCGCCAATGCTCCGGACTTCGACCGCCAGATTCTGGGCCCGGCCTCGCGGATCGTGCCCGAGTGGGTCGCCTCGCTGCCCGCCTGAGGCGAAATTCCTTGCGCCGCGACGGCCCGATCGGCTATGCCCCGGGCTGCCTCGGTTCCGGGTTCGCGCCCGGTGAAAAGGGAACGCGGTGCAATTCCGCGGCTGCCCCCGCAACTGTCAGCGGAGAGCGAGGCCGGAGAATGCCACTGTCCGCCGAATTCGCGGATGGGAAGGCCCGGCCAAGCCTTGACCCGCAAGCCAGGAGACCTGCCCAGGCGATCACCCCAAGGACATGCGGGGCGCATGTGCTTGACGGATCGTCCGTTGTGGTGATGTTCGCCGTCCGGAAAGCCCTTCCGGACAGACCGCATCCCGCCCCGGCATCCGTCCGGGCGACCCGGAAGGGACATCATGAAACGCCTAGCCATCCTGGCCGCAATCGCCGCCGCCCCCCCCGCCCTTGGCCAGCAGACGCCGTATGTATTGCCGGAAATCACCCTGACCGCCAATCGCGAGCAGACCGAAATCGGTCGCTCTGGCAGTTCGGTTTCGGTAATCGGTGCGGCCGCGCTGGCCGATCGCACCGCCCAGCCGATCGCCGACAGCATCGCCGAACTGCCCGGCGTGGCGATCCGCCAGTCCGGGCCGCTGGGCACGACCGGCGCGCTTCAGGTGCGCGGCGCACCGCCCGAATATACGCCGGTCCTGATCGACGGAATCGACGTTTCGGACCCGGCGGCGGGCCAGCCCTATTTCGATATCGGCGGACTGATCACGGCCGGCGTCGGCCGGATCGAATTGCTGCGCGGCACGCAATCGGCGCTTTACGGATCGCGCGCCATCGCCGGCGTGTTGTCGATCGACACCATGCGCCCGACCGAGGACGGATTGCGCCAGAATTTCGCCATCGAGGCCGGCCAATACCAGACCTTCGCCGCAAGCTACGGCGCGGCTCTGCGCCGTGACGGCACGGACCTGGCCTTCACCGCCAGCCGCGTGACCAGCCAGGGATTTTCCGCCCGCGACGAAAACGACGGCAACTTCGAGACCGACAGCTACAACGCATCGCGCCTGTCCTTCTATGCCGCGCGAGAGCTGCAAAATGGCGGCAAGGTCGGCATCAACGGCTTCTGGGACAAGAGCCGCGCCGAATTCGACGAATTCGGCGGCGACATGACCGGCACGCCGGGCGACGAATACACCACCCGCAAATCCTACGGCCTGCGCGCCTTCGCCGAGGTCACGACCGGATCCATCGATCAAAGCCTTGCCCTGACCCGCTATCGGATCGACCGGAGAAGCTGGTCGAACGGCGTCGAAACGCCCTTCATCGGGTCCCGCACCAAGGTGTCATGGCAGGGCGCGACCGACCTGGGCACGACCGGCGCACGCGCGATCCTTGGCGCCGATACCGAGAAAGAGAAGGCCGATGGCATGGGCGACAGCCGCATCAGCGGGGTCTTTGCCGAAGTTGACGCCCCGATCGGCAGCGATATCGATCTCAGCGCCTCGCTGCGTCGTGACGATCATTCGCGCTTTGGCGGCTTCACCTCGGGCCGGGTCTCGGCCGTCTGGCGGGCACGGCCGGACCTGCTGGTCCGCGCCGCCATCGGAACCGGCTTTCGTGCGCCCTCGCTCTATGAGTTGTTCGGCCCCTACGGCGATGCCGGGCTGGATCGAGAGGAAAGCCGCACCGCCGAGATCGGGGTCGAGAAACGCTGGGGCGATGACAGCTATCTGCGCGCCACCGCCTTTTGGCTTCAGGCCGAGAACCTGATCGGCTTCGATGCCGATGCCACAGCATGCGGCCAGCTTTTCGGTTGCTATGCACAGGTCCAGGGCCAGTCGCGTCGGCGCGGGATCGAACTGGATGGTCGCTGGGCCATCGGCGCGGCCACCGCGATTCGGGGTTCCTATACCTATACCGACAACGCTGCCACGACAGATTGGGCCGAGGCACCCCGCCACGTTCTGAACCTTGGCGCCGAGACTGAAGTCGCCGCCGGCACCAGGGCCGGAATGTCCCTGCATGTCGAGGCCGATCGCCCGCGCGACATGGCCAGCTTCGCGACGCTGGATCTGACCGCCAGCCATCCGCTGCCGAATGGTGCCGACGTCTATCTGCGGGTCGAGAATGTGCTCGACCGCGAATATCAGCAGAACCAGGGCTATGGCACGTCCGACCGGGCCGTCTATGTTGGGCTGCGTGCGGATTTCTGACCTGATATGCGCGGCGGCGGCGCTTCTGGTTGCGGCTCTGCCCGCCGTGGCAGCGCCGCGGCGGGTGGTATCGATGAATCTGTGCACCGACCAGGTTGCGATGTTGCTGGCCGCGCCGGGCCAGCTGATTTCGGTCAGCGATCTGGCGCAGGATCCGCGCATGTCGCCGATGGCGGACGCGGCGCAGGCCTATGACGTGAATTATGGCCGGGCCGAGGAAATCTATCTGATGCGCCCGGACCTGGTCATCGCGGGCCAGTTCGCATCCTCGGCGACGGTCTCCATGCTGCGCCGGCTGGGAATCCGGGTCGAGGTCCGCGACCCCGCCGAAAGCATCGCCGCCATTCGCGACGAGATCGCCGGGATCGGCGCGCTGCTGGGACGCGAATCCCGCGCCCGAACCGTGATCGCGGATTTCGACGCCCGCCTCGCCGCGCTGCGCCGTGCTCCGGGCCGCGACCGCGCCGCCCTGTATTATGCGAATGGCTTCACCTCGGGTCGCGGCACGCTGGCGGGCGAGATCCTGGACGCAGCGGGGTATCGCAACATCGCCAGCGATTACGGCATCGAGAATACCGCGCCGCTGCCGCTGGAGTTGTTGGTCATGTCGCAGCCCGACCGCCTCATCACGGGCGCGCGATGGCCGGGAAGATCACGAAGCGAGGCCATCCTGGACCATCCCGCGCTGTCCGAGGCGACGGATCGCAGAGCCGATGTCACCGATCGCGACTGGGTCTGTGGCACGCCTTTCATCCTGCGCGCCGTCGAAGGGTTGGAATGAAGCCTCTTTTCGTCATCCTCGCTGTTCTCGCCACCGCGCTTTTCCTGGTTTCGCTGCTGACCGGTCCGGCGGGGCTGGGCGCGTGGCGCGGCCTGTCGGCGCTGATGTTCGGCGGCGAAGGCCCGGCGCCCATCGTGATGCGCGAAATCCGCCTGCCGCGGGCCATGCTGGGGCTGCTGATCGGCAGCGGACTCGGGCTGACGGGCGCGGCCCTGCAAGGCTATCTGCGCAACCCGCTGGCCGAGCCGGGGTTGATCGGCGTGTCGGGCATGGCGGCACTTGGCGCGGTGATCGCGATCCAGACCGGGCTGTCGCTATCTGCCCCGCTGGCGCTGCCGCTGGTGGCGCTGGCCGGAGCGGCCATGGGCGTCGGCCTGCTGGTGGCGCTGGCCGGGCCGCGCGGAGGTTCGGTGACGCTGATCCTTGCCGGCGTCGCCATCTCGGCGCTGGCGGGGGCGGGCACGGCGCTGGTTTTGAACCTGTCGCCCAATCCCTACGCCGCCAACGAGATCGTGTTCTGGCTGATGGGATCGCTGGCCGATCGCTCGATGGTGCATGTCTGGCTGGTCCTGCCGCCCATGCTGCTGGGCGCGGCGCTGATCCTGTCGGCGGGGCGGCCGCTGGATGCGCTGACCCTTGGCGAAGGCGCGGCGGCGGCGATGGGCGTCTCGCCTCCGTGGCTGCGCTGGCGGATGATCGCGGGCGTCGCGCTGATCGTCGGTCCGGCCACGGCGGTGGCGGGCGCGATCGGTTTCGTCGGCCTTGTCGTTCCCCACGTCATGCGGCCCTGGGTCGGCGCGCGCCCCTCGGTCCTGCTGGCGGCCTCGGCGCTTGGCGGGGCGATCCTGCTGCTGGCGGCCGATGTCGCGGTGCGTCTGATCCTGCCCGAACGCGATCTGAAACTGGGCGTCCTGACCGCCATCGTCGGTGCGCCGCTGTTCCTGCACCTGATCTGGAAAACCCGCAGCGGGGGGCGCGTCTGATGCTGCTGGCGCTTGCGAACCTTGCCGTCACCCGTCGCAATCGCCCGGTGCTGCGCGGCATCGACCTGACCTTGCAAGAGGGCGAGGTGGTCGGGCTGATCGGCCCCAACGGTGCCGGAAAATCCACGCTGATGGAGGCCGCGCTGGATCTGATCCCCTTCAGCGGCGCGTCCTCGCTGGCCTCGATGACGGCGCGCGATCGGGCCCGCGCGGCCGCCTTTCTGCCCCAATCGCGCGAAATCGCCTGGCCCGTCAGCGTCGAGGATCTGATCGCGCTTGGGCGCATTCCCTGGCCCGGCGGCGGCCGCAGCGCCGCCGACCGCGACGCCATCGAGGCCGCCATCGCGCGCATGGGCCTTGCACCGTTCCGCAAACGCACCGCGCTGCGCCTGTCCGGGGGGGAACAGAACCGCGTCCTGGTCGCGCGGGCGCTGGCCCAGGACACCCCCCTTCTGATTGCGGACGAACCCATCGCCGGTCTCGATCCGGCACAGCAACTGGCCTGCCTGCGCCTGTTCCGCGATCTGGCGTCCGGGGGCCGGGGCATCCTGACCTCGATTCACGATCTGGGCCTTGCCGCCCGCTTCTGCAGCAGGCTGGTCCTTCTGGCCGAGGGCCGCATCCTGGCCGACGGCCCGCCCGACCGGGTGCTGGACGACGCGCTGCTGAACCGGGCCTTCGGCATCACCGCGCGTCGCATCGAGACGCCGGATGGACCCGCCATCCTGCCAGTGTGACCGCCGGCGCAATTCTCAGCCGAAAGCGGCCAGAACCTCGTCCGTCAGCGCGGCCATCTCGTCGCGCGCCACGCCGTTTCGGGCGCGTTCGGCAACGCCGAGGCCCTGGCCCAGCGTCTCGGCATAGGCGACGCGGTTGGCGACCTGCGTGCCGGCCACATCGGCGCCCAGTTCGGCCGCCTTCCGGGCCACCTCGACCGACAGGCGCGTATGCGGCCGGACCCGGTTCAGCACCACCAGAACCGGCGATTTCTCGCGCCGCGCCAGATCCAGCACACCCTCGGTCGCCCACAGATCGACATGGCTGGTGGCGACCGGAACCAGAACCAGATCGGCGACCCGAAGCGCGGGGCGCAGGTCACTGTCGATCTTGGGCGGCGTGTCCACGATCACGTAATCGAAACGCTTCTTCAGCTTCTCGGATTCGTAGCTGGCCCCCCAGGCCGATGAGGTCGAGAAATCCATGGCCTCGTCCTCGCCCTGCGCCTGAAGCCGCTCGATGAACCAGCGGCCCATGCTGCCTTGCGGATCGGTATCGACCAGGGCGACGGAATGGCCGCGCTGATGCAGGCACACGGCCAGATTGATCGCCAGGGTGGTTTTCCCCGAGCCGCCCTTCTGCTGGGCGACGGTGATGATCCTGCCTGCCATCGCTGCCTCCTCGTCACGCGCTTTCCAAAACGTATCGGGCCGGTTCAGCGATTGCACGGGCTATCTTGCGGGCCGCGACATCAATCGCCGAAAACTGCCTGAACCTCGTACATCACCGGCTCGAAGCTTTTGCACATCGCATGGATCTCGCGGTTGCGGCGACGCATCTCGTCGCTACGCAGCATCGCCTGATAATCCTTGCGGTCGCGCCACTGCGAATAGGTGGCGATCCGGGTCTGCGCGTCGTTCAGGTGAACCGCGCCGGCGATGAAGCCGGGTTGCCGGCGGATCACCTGATCCCAGGCGGCGGTCAGCATCTCAAGCACGTCCTGCGCGCTGCCGGGCGTCACCTCGAAGGTGGTGATCACGGTCTGGCCGTCGAATTCGGTCCTGATATCGGGCATGGCTGGCCCCTCCTCTGCTGACGCATCCCGGCGCCCAGCCTAGGGGGAAATCCGCAGCACGCAAAGTGGCAACTGCGCGGCATTGCCGGCGCTCGCGCCAGGGTGCATGGTCGGCGCGGGCGGCAAAGGAGGCATTGCATGATCCCGGTGTTCGATGGTCACAACGATTTCATCCAGCGCGTCGTCGCGGCGGGCGAGGACGGGGCGCGGATCTGGCTGGAAGGCGACGGGACCGGCCATCTGGATCTGCCACGCGCCAGGGCGGGCGGGCTGGTCGGCGGATTTTTCGCTCTCTGGGTGCCTTCGCCCGCCAATCCCAATGATGTCGAATCCATCGCGCTGATGCAGGATCCGCCCTTTCACCTGCCGCTGCCCGACGAGATCGCGCATGACAGCGCCCTGCCCTTCGCCTTCCGGCAGGCGGCGGCACTGAAGATGCTGGAACGCACCGGCACGCTGGAGGTCGTGACCAGCGCCACCGGTCTGCGCCGCGCGATCGCCGAAAATCGCTTCGCCGCGGTCATGCACATGGAGGGGGCCGAAGCGATCCGCGACATGGATGCGCTGCATCTGTGGCACGCGGCGGGACTGCGATCGCTGGGACCGGTCTGGTCGCGGCCCACGGCCTACGGTGAAGGCGTGCCCTTTGCCTATCCGGCCGGCCCCGATATCGGCGCGGGACTGACACCGCAGGGGCGCGATCTGGTCCGCGAATGCAACGTCTTGCGGATCATGCTGGATCTGTCGCATCTGAACGAGGCCGGGTTCGATGATGTGGCACGCCTGTCCGACGCGCCGCTGGTAGCCAGCCACAGCTGCGTGCATGCTATCTGCCCCTCGGCCCGGAACCTGACCGACCGCCAGTTGCAGGTCATCCGCGACAGCGGCGGGCTGGTCGGGCTGAACTATGCCTCCAGCTTTCTGCGCGAGGACGGCAAGCGGCTGCCGTTAAAGGGCTTTGATACGATCCTGCGCCATCTCGATCGCCTGCTGGCGGTCCTGGGCGAGGACGGAGTCGGCCTGGGTTCGGATTTCGACGGTGCGCTGATGCCCGAGGAACTGGCCGACGCGGCCGCCCTGCCCGCCCTGATCCGCGCGATGGAGGCGCATGGCTATGGCGACGCCTTGATCCGCAAGATCGCCGGTGAAAACTGGATTTCCCTGCTGGCGCGGGTCTGGGGCAACTGACCCCGACGGCCGGTTCATCACCCGGCCATCATGGGCGCGGCCTCCCCGATGCCCGCGCCTCGGCGATCCGGGCCGCGCTACTCGGTCGCCTGCGCCTCGCCATTTACCGGCGCGGCCTGGGCCAGCGCCACCATCTGCGCCAGTTCGGGATCGGCGTTCAGATCGGCCAGCGCAAATGTTCCGGTCAGCGCATCAGGTGACAAACGGATATTCTTGACCACCTGAGGCCCCGGCGCCGCGGGACCGTAGGTCTTGCCGTTCACCGCGAAATAGATGGCGCCCGAATTGCCCGTGCGCAGCACCGGCGGTTCTTCCAGCTTGGGCAGGCTGAAGCGTTCGCCGGCATCCATGATCTTTTCCAGCAGCACCGTCCCGTCCGAGGTGGTGACCCGCACCCAGGCGGGCCGGGCGGCCAGCAACTGAAGCTCGGGCGCATCCGCCGCCATCGTGACCGAGTGCTGGCTTTCCGGCATCTGCGGTCCGTATTCCACCGCCTCGCCCGCCCCGGCCGAGGCCAGCGCACGCTGGATCGCGTCCGCCCCTTCGGCGGAACCGGCCGTCATGTCGCCGCCTTGCGCCGTCGCCGTTTGCCGTGCAAGCCCCGGATCGATGGCCGCGATCGGGCCGTCGCGAGAAGTCAGCACCGGCGCCTCCAGAATCTGCGGCCGGTAGATCCGGTCAAGTCCCTCGGGCTGCGGCAGATTCTGCGCGATTTCAGCGGTATCGCCACTTTCGAGCAACGGCACCGACATTCCGGCGCCGGCAGCCGGATCCAGTTCCGTCACCACGCCTGGGGTGGTTTCGCCCGGCGTCAGCGTCACCCGCTGCACCTCTTGCAGCACGGCCCAGCCGCCATAGGCCAGCCCGCCCATGATCGCGATCAGCACCAGGACCGAGCCCATCGCCCGGGGTTCGATCTGCGTCCAGAAGCTTTCGCGCTGAGGAAGGAACAAGGCATGAGGATTGGCCAGCGCCTCGGCCGGTTCCGACGGCCTGCGCCCGGGTTTCGGCCCCGAGGCCGAGGGCGCCATGCCATGCGTCGGCTGGAAGCCCGATTCAAGACAGAAGCGGCGGAAGGTCCAGTCCGGGTCCATGCCCAGATACCGCGAATAGGATCGCACATAGCCCGAGATGAAGCTGGGCGTATCGAAAGCCGTGATGTCGCAATTCTCGATCGCGGCGACATAGGAGGCCCGGATCCGCAATTCGCGCTGCACATCCAGCAGCGATTTGCCCAGCGTCGCCCGCTCGCCGCGCATGATGTCGCCGAGACGTGTGTCGTCATCGAGGAAATGGTCCACTTCCTCCACCTGCATCAACTCCTCTGCCGGGATTTCAGCCCGCAGCCTGCTCATTCCTGCCTGCCTCTTTGCCCGCTGACCGTATCGCCCGAATCGGAACGATATCCTGCCTTGTTTAAACCAAGGTTATCACGGACGCGAGAGCAGTTCACCCGTCGATTGTGTCACGCGCTCATTTCGGCGCGATTCAACGCACAATGCGACCAAAGTGCATCCATCGCCCGCACCAGTTGATCAATTCGTCCAGGATCGTGCACTGGCGAGGGCGTGAACCGCAGGCGCTCGGTGCCGCGCGGCACCGTGGGAAAGTTGATCGGTTGCACGTAGATGCCGTAATCGCGCAGCAACATATCGGACAATTGCTTGCAGTGGACCGGGTGCCCGACATGGACCGGCACGATATGGCTGCCATGATCGATGATGGGCATCCCCAGCGATTGCAGCCGCATTTTCAGGATCTTCGCGTGCAATTGCTGGGCATCGCGCAGCGTCTGCCCTTCGGCCGTCTTCAGCAGCCGGATCGAGGCGGCTGCCCCGGCGGCCACCGCGGGCGGCAGCGAGGTGGTGAAGATGAAGCCCGGCGCGTAGGATCGGATCGCGTCGCACATGGTGGCGCTGGCCGCGATATAGCCGCCGAACACGCCAAAGGCCTTGCCCAGCGTGCCGTTGATGATGTCGATACGCCCCGCCAGCCCGTCGCGTTCCGCCACACCGCCGCCGCGCGGCCCGTACATGCCGACCGCGTGAACCTCGTCCAGATAGGTCAGCGCGCCGAATTCACGGGCCAGATCGCAGATCGCCTCGATCGGTCCGAAATCGCCATCCATGGAATAGATCGATTCGAAGGCGATCAGCTTGGGCGCGGCCGGATCGTCCGCTTCGATCAGTTCGCGCAGATGCGCCACGTCATTGTGGCGAAAGATCCGCTTGGCGCCGCCATTGCGCCGGATCCCCTCGATCAGCGAGGCGTGGTTCAGCGCGTCGGAATAGATGATCAGGCCCGGAAACAGCTTTGGCAGGGTCGAAAGCGTGGCGTCATTGGCGATGTAGGCGCTGGTGAACACCAATGCTGCCTCTTTGCGGTGCAGGTCGGCCAGTTCGGCCTCCAGCCGCTTGTGATAGACGGTGGTGCCGCTGATATTGCGCGTTCCGCCCGACCCGGCGCCGACCGCATCCAGCGCCTCGTGCATCGCGCCCAGGACCGCGGGATGCTGGCCCATGCCCAGATAATCGTTACCGCACCAGACGGTGATGTCCTGTTTCCTGCCATCGGGACGGGTCCAGACGGCCAGGGGAAACTGCCCCTTCGATCGTTCGATATCGATGAATGTGCGATAGCGGCCCTCGTCGTGCAAACGTGCGATGGCCTGATCCAGGGCGGCGTCATAGTCCATGTGCGGGCGTTCCCTTGCGTAGCTGGCTGGGTGCGATCATTGTCAGATCACGCGCGGCCCCAAGTTGATACACGTCAAATTCCGGCAAGAACAGACCAAAATCGCCGTGACACGACCAAGGAACAGGGCGCGGAAGCTGCAAACACCACCGGGAAAGGACGACCACATGGCGCAGGATGACAGGCTGGAGGCGGTTCTGGCAGAGCTGGACCGGGGGCTTGAGCCGGCCTTGCAGCGGCTGCTGGACTTTCTGCGAATCCCCTCGATCTCGACCGATCCGGCCCATGCGGGCGACGTGCGCGACGCGGCGGAATGGCTTTGCGCACAGCTTGCCTCGCTGGGCTTCGAGGCCAGCGTGATGGCGACCGAAGGCCATCCGATGGTGATTGCGACCTCGCCGCCCAGCGGGGCGCGTCCGCTGCTGTTCTATGGCCATTACGACGTGCAGCCGGTTGATCCCCTGGCCCTGTGGGACCGTCCGCCTTTCGAGCCGGAAATCCAGTCCACCGATGCCGGTGACGTCATTCGCGGCCGCGGCGCCAGCGACGACAAGGGCCAATTGATGACCTTTGTCGAGGCGTTTCGCGCCTGGAAGGCGGTTCACGGCGCCCTGCCCGGCGATCTGATCCTGCTGTTCGAGGGCGAGGAAGAATCCGGTTCGCCCTCGCTGCGCCCCTTTCTACTGGCGCAGAAGGACCGCCTGTCGGCCTCGTTGGCGATGATCTGCGACACCGGGCTCTATGCGGATGGCCGCCCCGCCATCACCACGCAATTGCGCGGCCTGGTCGGCGAGGAAGTGGTGATCCGAGCCGCCGATCGCGACCTGCATTCGGGCAGTTTCGGCGGGCTGGCCGCGAACCCGATCATGATCCTGACGCGCGCGCTGGCGGCGCTGAAGGACGCGGAGGGTCGCGTCACCCTGCCGGGCTTCTACGAGGGTGTGGCCGATCTGCCCGAGACGCTGCGCCGCGACTGGCAGGCGCTTGATTTCGACGCACGGGATTTCCTGTCCCGTGTCGGATTGTCGCAGCCGATCGGGGAAAAGGGCCGTACCCCGCTGGAAATGGTCTGGAACCGGCCCACCGCCGAGATCAACGGCATTGCCGGAGGCTATGCCGGCGATGGTTTCAAGACCGTGTTGCCCGCCGAAGCCCGCGCCAAGGTCAGCTTCCGCCTGACCGGCCGGCAGGATCCCGCAGCGGTGCGCGAGGCCTTTCGCAATCATGTCCGCGGCTTCCTGCCAGCCGACTGCACGGTGGAATTTCACGACCACGGCGGCAGCCCGGCCAGCGTCATGGACACCTCGGATCCCGCCTTCGCGGCCGCCAAATCCGCGCTGAGCGAGGAATGGGGGCGCGAGGCCGCCTTTATCGGCGCCGGCGGCTCGATTCCCGTCGCAGGTGATTTCAAGCATATTCTGGGCATGGATTCCCTGCTGATCGGCTTTGGCCGCGACGATGACCGGATCCATTCCCCGAACGAGAAATACGACGTCGAAAGCTTCGCCAAAGGCGCGCGATCCTGGGCGCGCATCCTTGCGGCCCTGCGATAGGCGGGCGGCAGGGGGGCGCTGCCCCCCTCGGCCCCAGGGGGCCTCACCCCCCGAGGTATTTGAAAAGAGGGCGAGGGGCGATTAACGACAAATTAAGCAATTGCGGACAAGACTGCGAATCGCGGTACAGGCGGAGGCGCCGATGACCGCAAGAGAGCGAGGCGCTCCGGTTTCCCGCCAAGCCCCCTGAGCCGGCAGCCGGAGCGACCTTTCTTCCGTCTCGTTCTCTTTCCAATCGCCTTTGGCGCCATCGGCGGTCCTTGGCACCGGTCTTCCCGGCAGCGCCGCGCAGGCCGACCTGAAACGCCGCTTCTATCCCCGTGGCGTGCAATAGCTCTGGCTGCTGGTCCAGGCGGCTATATCGGCGCGCTTCTCGGGGTTGCGCATCGGCGCCCAGTCGCGCGCCACGCCGCGCCAGCCGCTGCCGTCATTGGCCACCGCATTGTCGCGCGCGACCTGTCGCGACATGATCCGGACGGCGCAGGACATGTTGTCGGCCCCGTTGCGGATATTGCCGTCGCAATTGTAATTGCGCCAGGTCGCGGGCGCGATCTGCATCAGGCCGATCCACTTGCCGCCGCCGCCACTGGCTTTCGGGTTATAGGTGCTTTCATGCTTGGCCACCGCCGACAGCAGACCCGCCCAGAAGGCCTTGCGGCCCGGCGCGCCAAGCTGGGCGTAATTGGGGCAGAAGGCGTCGATGTCCGAGGGCACGCGCGACAGCACCTTCACCCCCTCGCGATCCAAAGCGGTCAGCGTCGCCCTGGTCCAGGCATCCGCGCCCGACCGCTGACCCCACCGCATCGGCGGCCTTTGCGCCAGCGACATCTGCCGGGCCTGCGCCTCGGCCTGCTTCGCCCGTTCGGCCTTGTCGCTCGTCGTGGTCGCACAGGCGCTCAGCAAGGCAAGAGCGGCCAGGGGCAGAAGCGCAGCGTGCATCGGGATCCTCTCTGGAAGGTTTCGTCGCTTCCGGATTAGCCATGCGTGCAATTCCCGCAAGCATCGCGGAATCCTTCGGCGAAATCCCGCCCGGCCACGCCCGCGGCGCGACGAAAATCCGCCGATCGACCATGCCGGGGCGGCCTTCTTGACCTGTCACACAAAGACGTGTCGCAGGGCAGGCGGGGTGCGCGCGTCGGGCGTGACGCAGGCCCCCAGTGACAAGCGCCCTCTGCTGCCCTAGAACACCCGCCGAGACGCCATTTGCCGACGAGGATCCCGATGCTGGACCACCTGAGCTTCACCGCCCCCCAACCAAAGGTCATCGCCGGGGCGAGGGGCGATTGGGAACTGGTCATCGGGCTGGAAGTCCACGCCCAGATCGCCAGCAAGGCCAAGCTTTTTTCCGGCGCATCGACCGAATTCGGCGCCGAGCCGAATTCCAACGTCTCCTTCGTCGATGCCGCCATGCCCGGGATGTTGCCCGTGATCAACGAATTCTGCGTGGCCCAGGCCGTGCGCACCGGGCTGGGCCTGAAAGCCGCGATCAATCTGCGCAGCGCCTTCGACCGCAAGAACTACTTCTATCCCGATCTGCCGCAGGGCTATCAGATCAGCCAGCTTTACCACCCCATCGTCGGCGAGGGCGAGGTGATCGTGGACATGGGGCCGGGCATTGCGCGGCGCGTGCGGATCGAGCGTATTCACATGGAACAGGACGCCGGCAAGTCGATTCACGACATGGATCCCGACATGTCCTTCGTCGATCTGAACCGCACCGGTGTCGCGCTGATGGAGATCGTCAGCCGCCCCGACATCCGCGGCCCCGAGGAAGCCTCCGCCTATGTCGCCAAGCTGCGCCAGATCATGCGCTATCTGGGCACATGCGATGGCAACATGCAAAACGGCAACCTGCGCGCCGACGTGAACGTGTCGGTCTGCAAGCCCGGCGATTACGAACGCTTTCAGGAAACCGGCGATTTCAGTCATCTTGGCACCCGCTGCGAGATCAAGAACATGAACTCGCTGCGCTTCATCCAGGCTGCGATCGATCACGAGGCACGCCGCCAGATCGCCATTTTGGAAGATGGCGGCAGCATCGTGCAGGAAACCCGCCTCTACGATCCCGACCGGGGCGAAACGCGATCGATGCGCAGCAAGGAAGAGGCGCATGATTACCGCTATTTTCCCGATCCCGACCTGTTGCCGCTGGACATCGAACAGGCATGGGTCGATGCCATCGCAGGCGATATGCCCGAATTGCCCGATGAAAAGAAGGCCCGCTTTGTCAAGGAGATGGGGCTGTCGGAATATGATGCGGGGGTGCTGACCGCGGATGTCGAGAACGCCAATTATTTCGAGGCTGTCGCGCAGGGCCGCGATGGCAAGGCGGCCGCGAACTGGGTGATCAACGAGCTGTTCGGTCGTCTGAACAAGGAAGGCCTGACGATCGAGACCTCGCCCATCTCGGCGGCGCAGCTTGGCGGCGTGATCGATCTGATCGGCAAGGGCGAGATTTCGGGCAAGATCGCCAAGGAATTGTTCGAGATCATCTGGACCGAGGGCGGCGACCCGGCCGGGATCGTCGAGGCGCGCGGCATGAAACAGGTCACGGACATAGGCGCGATCGAGGCCGTCGTGGACCAGATCATCGCCGCCAATCCCGCCCAGGTCGAAAAGGCCAGGGCCAATCCGAAACTGGCGGGCTGGTTCGTGGGCCAGGTGCTGAAGGCCAGCGGCGGCAAGGCAAATCCGGCCGCCGTCAACCAACTGGTCGCAAAAAAGCTGCAATTGTAGCGGCTGCGGCGGCAGAGGGTCGCGCAGGCTGAAACGGCGGCCACTTCCTCTGTCGGAGATGACCCCGCCGCCCTTGGCAAGCGATGCGGCATCTGCTCTACCTTCTGGTTGATGCAAGGTTCAGGACGCAGACAGATGCCCTTCGAATACACCGTCATTCCGGCCCCCACGCGCGGCGAGAAAGCCAGGGACGTCAAGACCCCGACCGACCGCTATGCGCTGGCAGTGACGCAGGAACTGAACCGGATGGCAAAGGATGGCTGGGAATATATCCGCGCCGACGTGTTGCCCAGCGACGAACGCAGCGGCCTGACGGGGCGGACGACGATCTATCACAACCTCTTGGTTTTCCGCCGCAAGGCAGACGCCACCGAGACGCCAGAACCCGAAAGGCAGCAGATTCCGCAACCCGAATATCCCGTCGCCGCCGCGCCCGTGCGCAAGCCCCAGCCGGCACCGGCGCTGCCCGAGGCCGCGGCACCGCAGCCCCCGCGTCGGGTTTCCGAAACGGTGCCGGCCGCCACCGCCGACGCCGAGCCGATTGTCAAGGAAAACCCGACCGGGACCGAACCTCCCGCACCGCGGACCGAGCCTGACCGGATTTAGCCCTGCGGTTCAGGGATCATGCCGGATCGGCAGCGGGCGACGTCTCTTCGACGATGACCAGTTCGCGCGTGGACGCATCCTTGGCATGGGCCAGCGCGGCTTGATATTCGGCGCTTTCGTAGCAGGCCACGGCCGCTTCGAAGCTGGGAAAGCGGGCCACGACGTTGCGCGGCCGGTCCTGCCCCTCGAATTGCCGGTAGCGGCCGCCCCGCGCCAGAAAAACGCCGCCATGCGACGCGATCGCGGGTCCGGCAGCCTCGGCATAGCGGCGATAGGCCTCGGGGTCGGTCACGAGGACATGTGCGATCCACAGCGCGCTCATAGTGTTGCCCCGATCAGTTTCTCGACTTCGGCAAAGGCGCTTTCGGCGGCCTCCAGTCCCGGCGCGCCACCCTGGGCGCGATCTGGCCGCCCGCCGCCGCCCTTGCCGCCAAGCGCGGCGGTGGCGGCCTGCACCAGGGACACGGCGCTGAGACGGTCGGTCAGATCCGGCGTCACGCCGGCGGCCACGGTCGCCTTGCCGTCGGCTTCCGACAGGACCAGCACCGCGCCGCTGCCCAGCCTGGCTTTCATCTCGTCGATCAGAGGCCCAAGCTCCTTGCCGCCGACGCCCTCGACCCTGCGGCCGATGAATTTCACGCCGGCGATTTCCTTGGCTTCGGTGGCCCCGCCGCCGCCCATGGCAAGCTGCCGCTTCAACTGCGCGACCTCGCTGGCCAGTGCCTTGCGCTCATCGGCCAGGGCGCGCACCCGGTTCACGACATCGCCCGCCTGCGCTTTCAACAGGGTCGCGATCTCGGCCAATTGCCGGTCTGCCGCGCGCAGATGGTCCAGCGCCGCCTGCCCTGTCAGCGCCTCGATCCGCCGCACTCCGGCGCTGGAAGCGGAATCGCCCAGCAGCGCGAAGGCGCCGATATCGCCCGTGCGCAGGACATGCGTGCCTCCGCAAAGTTCCAGCGAATAGGTCTGGCCATCCGTGCCCTTGCCGGAATTGCCCTGCCGACCCATCGAGACCACCCGCACCTCATCGCCATATTTCTCGCCGAACAATGCCTGGGCGCCCAGGGCACGAGCGTCGTCGGGGGTCATGATCCGGGTTTCGACCGGGGAATTCTGCCGAATGAAATCATTCACTTCCGCCTCGATCTTCGAGACCTCCTCGGGCGTGACGGCATGGTTGTGGCTGAAATCGAAGCGCAGCCGGTCAGGCGCGTTCAGACTGCCGCGCTGCGCGACATGGGCGCCCAGGGTCCGACGCAATGCCTCGTGCAGCAGATGCGTGGCCGAATGGTTGGCGCGGATCATGCCGCGCCGGTCACGATCGACCGACAATTGCGCACCCTGACCCTTGGCAATCGTGCCCAGCGTCACCTGGGCCATATGCGTGAAGACGCCCGCGACCTTCCTGGTGTCGGTTACCCGCGCGGCGCCTGTCTCGGTCCTGACAAGACCGGTATCGCCAACCTGACCGCCCGATTCGGCATAGAAGGGCGACTGGTTCACGACGATCTGAACCTCTGCGCCCTCGGTCGCTTCCGAAGCCTCGGCCCCCTCCACCACCAGAGCCAGGATCTGACCTTCCGCCTCGTCGGTGTCATAGCCCAGAAATTCGGTCGCGCCATGACGTTCGGCCAGATCATGCCAGATCGCTGCGTCCTTCGTCTCGCCGCTGCCCGCCCAGGCCGCGCGGGCCTTGGCCTTCTGTTCGGCCATCGCGGCATCAAAGCCGCTGATGTCGACCGCGCGGCCTTTTTCACGCAAGGCATCCTGTGTCAGATCCAGCGGGAAACCATAGGTATCATACAGCTTGAAGGCCGCCTCGCCCGGCAGATTCGCGCCCTCCGGCAGCTTTGCCACTTCCTCGTCCAGCAGCCGCAATCCCCGGTCCAGAGTCTGCCGGAACCGGGTTTCCTCGCTGCGCAGGGTCTCTTCGATCAGCGGCTGCGCGCGGGTCAGTTCCGGATAGGCCGTGCCCATCTGCCCGACCAGGGCCGGGACCAGCCGATACATCACCGGATCCTGCGCACCCAGCATGTGCGCGTGACGCATCGCGCGCCGCATGATGCGCCGCAGCACATAGCCGCGCCCCTCGTTCGAGGGCATGACCCCATCCGCGATCAGGAAGCCGGTCGAACGCAGATGATCCGCGATCACCCGGTGATGCACCTTGCCCGAGCCGTCCGGATCGACGCTCGTGGCATGGGCGCTGGCTTCGATCAGGCTGCGCATCAGATCGGTGTCATAATTGTCGTGCTTGCCTTGCAAGAGCGCACCGATCCGTTCCAGTCCCATGCCGGTGTCGATGGATTGCATGTCGAGCGCGCGCATCGAGCCGTCCTCGAATTGCTCGTTCTGCATGAAGACAAGGTTCCAGATCTCGATGAAGCGGTCGCCGTCTTCCTCGGCCGAACCCGGCGGCCCGCCCCAGATGTGATCGCCGTGATCGTAGAAGATTTCGGTGCAGGGGCCGCAGGGACCGGTCGGACCCATCTGCCAGAAATTATCGGCCGTGGCGATGCGGATGATGCGGTCGTCCGGCAATCCGGCCACCTTTTTCCAGATATTCGCGGCCTCGTCATCGGTATGATAGACCGTGACCAGCAGCCTGTCCCTGGACAGCCCGAAATCCCGGGTCAGCAATTCCCAGGCGAAGGCGATGGCCTCGGATTTGAAATAGTCGCCAAAGCTGAAATTGCCCAGCATTTCAAAGAAGGTGTGGTGCCGAGCGGTATAGCCGACATTGTCCAGATCGTTGTGCTTGCCGCCGGCGCGGACACATTTCTGCGCCGTCGTCGCGCGGGTGTAGTCCCGCGTCTCCAGTCCGGTGAACAGGTTCTTGAACTGAACCATTCCGGAATTGGTGAACATCAGCGTCGGATCGTTGCGCGGCACCAGGGGGCTGCTTTCGACCACGCGATGGCCGTTTTTCTCGAAATAGCCCAGAAACGTTGATCGGATGTCGTTCAGACTTGGCATGAGCGGCCTTCATCGCAGGAATATCGCGGCGTCCCCGCGCCGCAAAAGCTGGCGTTCGGTCTATCGTCCGCCGTGCCCGCTGTCCAGCGATCCCGCCGCGCGCTGATACCCAGCCGGAGAAAGGCGCCGACCGGAAAAGAAAACGCGCGAAGGATTGCCCCCCGCGCGCGTCGAATGGTCGGTCTGCCCGTTGCTTCAATCCTCGGTCAGCTTTTCGTCCTCGCCGCCCGCGACGCCGAAATCCAGACCATGGCTGGCCCGGATCTTGTCCTCGATCGCATAGGCGATATCGGGATTGTCGCGCAGATATTGCTTGGCGTTCTCGCGTCCCTGGCCGATCCGTTCGTCGCCATGCGAATACCACGCGCCCGATTTCTCGACCACGCCGGCCTTGACGCCCAGATCGACCAGTTCGCCGACCTTGCTGATGCCCTCGCCATACAGGATGTCGAATTCGACCTGCCGGAAGGGCGGGGCAACCTTGTTCTTGACGACCTTCACCCGCGTCGTATTCCCGATCACCTCGTCGCGATCCTTGATCGAGCCGATGCGGCGAATGTCCAGACGCACGGACGCATAGAATTTCAGCGCGTTCCCGCCCGACGTGGTCTCGGGACTGCCGAACATCACGCCGATCTTCATGCGGATCTGGTTGATGAAGATGACCATGCAATTGCTGCGGCCGATGCTGGCGGTCAGCTTGCGCATCGCCTGGCTCATCAATCGGGCCTGCGCGCCAACCTGATGGTCGCCCATATCGCCCTCGATCTCGGCCTTGGGTGTCAGCGCGGCGACGGAATCGACCACCACCATGCTGACCGCGCCGGAACGGACCAGAGTATCGACGATCTCCAGCGCCTGCTCGCCTGTATCGGGCTGGCTGATCAGCAGCTCCTCCAGGTTGACGCCCAGCTTGCGGGCATATTGCGGATCCAGCGCGTGTTCTGCATCGACAAAGGCACAGACGCCGCCCTTCTTCTGTTCCTCGGCCACCGCATGAAGGGTCAGCGTCGTCTTGCCGCTGCTCTCGGGTCCATAGATCTCGACGATGCGCCCCTTGGGCAGACCGCCGATTCCAAGCGCGATGTCCAGCCCCAGCGATCCGGTCGAGGTTGACTCGATCTCGGCCACCGGATTGTCGGCGCCCAGTTTCATGATCGAGCCCTTGCCGAACTGGCGCTCGATCTGAGCCAGCGCGCTGTCCAGCGCCTTCTGCTTGTCCGCGCCGCGTTTGTCGTTCATGTCGAAAATGCTCGCCTGTGCCATGTCGTCCTCACATGTATTTCACAGCCATCCGGGCGTAGCAATCTGCCGGGCCGCCGCGAATTGTTCACTTCTTGTTCTCACGCCTGAATGCCCGATCCGGGACCTCGTTTCAAGTGAAATTGGTTAACCGAGGCGATTCTGCCTCCGATGATGCGCGACGAGCGGTTAACGAATCATTACCGGATTCCCCGATCGTCGGCTTTTGCCTGCCTTTGCCGTTTTTTTCGCCCCGCTCCGTGCCGGTCTGCTGATCCGATCCGGCGGGTCAATGCAGCGTCGGTCCCGGCGGCGCCGACAATTGACGTGCGACGGTCTGGGTCAATTCGGCCAGGGTGAAGGGCTTGGCGAGAAAGGCTGAATTCGGGACCGGCATGCTGCCTTCGCCGAAAATGTCGTCGGTATAGCCGGACATGAACACAACCCTGGTCTTCGGCCGGTCCCTCAGCGCGGTTCTGACCCAGCTTGGTCCATCCATGCCTGGCATCACGACGTCGGTGACAAAGACATCGATCTTCAGCCGGCTGTCGGACAGCATTTCAAGCGCGCTTTCGGCGCTGTCGGCTTCGTGAACCTCATAGCCCTTCAGCCGCAGGGCGCGGACCGCGAAGGCCCGGACAGGGGCCTCGTCCTCGACCAGAAGGACCGAGGCGGGATGGTCGGGGGCGTGTTCACGCCCCGATACCGGTTCGGGCAAGGCTGCGGGCGAACTTTCGGCGGCGGCATCATGCGCCGGAAAATACAGCGAAAAGCAGGTGCCTCGCCCAGGCTCGCTGTCGCAGAAGATATAGCCGCCGGTCTGCTTGACGATACCATAGGCCGTCGACAGGCCCAGGCCGGTACCCTCTCCGGTGCGCTTTGTGGTGAAGAACGGCTCGAAGATCTTGTCCAGCACTTCCGGCGACATGCCGCAGCCTTCGTCGGACACGCGGATGCGGACATAGCTGCCTTTCGGCAAATCGACCCTGTCACGCGACAAGGGTTTGTGCAGCGAGACGTTGTCGGCGCGAACGTTGATCTCGCCGCCCTGCGGCATGGCATCGCGCGCGTTGACCACGAGATTCATGATGACCTGTTCCAGTTGCCGCTTGTCCGCGCGGATCGGACGCAGTGCGGGATCGTTGGTGATCGTCAGCCCGACCCGTTCACCCACCAGACGGTTCAGCAGATGCGTCAGATCGGCCAGCGTATCGCGCGGGTCCAGCGTCTCCAGCCTCAGGGTCTGCTTGCGCGAGAAGGCCAGAAGCTGCCCGACCAGCGCCGCCGCGCGGTTGGTATTCTGGCTGATCTGGTCGAGATCCGCGAATTCCGGATCGCCCTTGTCGTGGCGCAACATCAGCAGATCGCAATGTCCCCGGATCGCCGTCAGAAGATTGTTGAAATCATGCGCGACGCCACCCGCAAGCTGCCCGATCGCCTGCATCTTCTGACTCTGCACGAACTGCGCCTCCAGCGTCTTCAGCGCGCTGGCGTCATGCAAGACCGCGATCAGACCCGGCTGATCGACGGGATCCGGGGCCAGGGCAACCTGGAAGTATCGATCGCGCGCAGGCTCGCCCGCGCGACCTTCGGCACCACGCATCCGCAGCATCTCGGCACGGCCGTCAAGCCGCCCCGACAGAGCGTCGATCAGCCAGTCGCCGATGGGCCGCCCCGGACCTTCCAGCAGCGATGAAAGCTGGATCGGCGTCTCGGACGGCAGGCGGCCATCCAGCAGCTTTCGTGCGGCGATATTGGCACGCCGGATCAGACCGTCCGGCGACAACCGAAGCAGCGCGACCGGCAGGGCGTCGAAATCGTCGTCCGGCCGCGCATGGCCCATGGCCGCGTCATCGACCGGAGACACGCCAGGCATGTGGAAAGACCACAATTGCAGTGGCGCATCCCTGGAGCGGGTCAGCGCGATCATGGCGCCGGTATCAAGCGCCAGCTCGGCGTATCCGCCCTTGCCCGCGCGGGCCAGCATATCCTCGGCATCGCCCTCGGCATCGGCGCGCATCTGCCCCAGCAGCGCCACGATATTGCGTCCCAGAAGATCGCCGAAGACCTCACTGGCCTCGTTTTGAAACAGAACCTGACCCTCGCCATCGCAGACCCAGACAGGTTCCGCGGCCAACGCCACCTCGCGGCGCAGCGCCGAAAGCCCGCGCCGGGCCATGTAGCCCTGAAACCCATGCGCCAGCGAAATCGCGCCGCCCAGCAGATACCACGCCACGGCGATGGTCGAGAACACGATCGCCGCGGCGCCGCTGGGATTGCCCGGCATCACCACCAGAATCAGCGCGCCGATCGCCATCGGCAGCAACAGCAGCGGCAAGGCAGCCATGGCGTTGCGCGACAATCCCAACATCCGGTCCAACTGATCCATCCGAATCGCCCTTCTGCGCGGTTTCGTTCTGGATAGGTCGGACGAGCTTAAGATTGCGTTAATGCGCCTGTGGACATTTTTCATCGCGACCGCTCCAGCAGGGCCAGGAAAAAGCCGTCGCTGGCGGACAGGGGCGACCAGCGATGCGCGCTGCGAAGGGCGAAATCCGGGCGGCGCGCCAGAAAGGCCGCGATCTGCCTGGTATTTTCGTCATCCAGCATCGAGCAGGTCATGTAGGCCAGCAGTCCGCCGGTCGCCACATGGCCCGAGGCGTCGTCCAGGATCCTTGCCTGCGCCGCGACAAGAGCTTGCAGATCGGGTTCGGACAAGCGCCATCGGGCGTCCGGGCTGCGCCGCCATGTTCCCGAACCGGAACAGGGCACGTCCGCCACCACCAGATCGAAGACCCCCGATGGCCGCGGCACGATCTGGACCTTCGCGCCGGACCGCGCCGCACGGACGGGCAGATCGCGCATCCGAGCGCGATCGGCGTCGTGGGCGGCGATCCGAAGGTTCTCGGCACGCCCGGCAAGGGCCAGCGCCTTGCCACCGCCGCCGGCGCAGTAATCGAGGATCCGCTGCCCCGCCCGAACCGGAACCGTCGCACAGGCCAGTTGCACCGACAGATCCTGAAGCTCGACCACTCCGTCGCGATAGGCGCGGCTGGTGGAAAGACGCCGCTCGTTGCGCGTGACGCGCAGCGCAGAGGGCAGTTGCAGGTGGGATTCGGCCGCGATCTCGTCCTCCGCCAGGGCTGCGAGGGCCTCGGGCAAAGTGGCGCGCAACGGGTTCACCCGCAACCAGACCGGTGCCCGCAGGCGCAAGGCCGCGGCCTCGTCATCGGCGCGCGGCCCCAGCGACGCCCGCCAGCGCGGCAGGATCCAGTCGGGAAGATCGATGGCATCGCCCGGATGGTCGGTCATTTCCTCGGCAGTCAGCGGGGCCGGGGCGTGACCCTCGCCGGTGAACAGCGCGCAGGGATCGCGGCCCTCGTCGCGCAGCAGGCCGATCATCAGGCCGCGCCCGCTCATCACGCCGCCACGATGGGCAAGGCTGTTGCGGCAGCGCAGGGCATGAAAGACCAGATCGCGGATGGCCGCGCGGTCGCCCGAGCCGGCAAAGCGGCTGCCGCGCGACCAGCGCAGCAGCGCCGCCTCGGCCGGATCGCCGGCGAGGATCCGGTCCAGGATATCGGCGGCGGCGGCAATGCGCGCGGCCGGTGTCATCGTATCTGTCCGGCCTGTCTCATGCCGCTCCTGCCTCACCGTCAATCCCTGTCGCTTTAGCGCAGGCCTGGCGCCGGCGAAACCGGCCGACGAAAAAGGGCGCCTCGCGGCGCCCTTCTCCCGATCACTGTCCAGGGGCGATCAGACCGAATAATACATCTGATACTCGACCGGATGGGGGGTATGCTCATAGGCATAGACCTCTTCCCATTTCAGCGCGATATAGCCTTCAAGCTGGTCGCGGGTGAACACGTCGCCCGCCAGCAGGAAGTCCATGTCCTTTTCAAGTTCCTCCAGCGCTTCGCGCAGGCTGCCGCAAACGGTCGGGATCTCGGCCAGTTCCTCGGGCGGCAGGTCATAGAGATCCTTGTCCGAGGCGGCGCCGGGATCGATCTTGTTCTTGATCCCGTCAAGACCGGCCATCAGCAGCGCGGCAAAGGCCAGATAGGGATTCGCCGCCGGGTCGGGGAAGCGGGCTTCGACGCGCTTGGCCTTGGGCGATTCCGTCCACGGGATCCGCACGCAGCCGGACCGGTTGCGGGCCGAATAGGCGCGCAGCACCGGCGCCTCGAAGCCGGGGATCAGGCGCTTGTAGCTGTTGGTCGCGGGATTCGTCAGCGCGTTCAGCGCCTTGGCGTGCTTCAGGATGCCGCCGATGAAATACAGCGCCTCCTGGCTGAGATCGGCGTATTTGTCGCCGGCGAACAGCGGCTTGCCCTCTTTCCAGATCGACATGTTGACGTGCATCCCGCTGCCGTTGTCGCCCTTCATGGGCTTGGGCATGAACGTCACCGACTTGCCATAGGCGGCGGCGACGTTGTGGATGACGTATTTGTATTTCTGGATATTGTCGGCCTGTTCGGTCAGCGATCCGAAGATCAGCCCCAGCTCGTGCTGCGCGCTGGCGACCTCGTGGTGGTGCTTGTCCACCTTCATGCCCATCCGCTTCATCGTGGACAGCATCTCGCCGCGGATATCCTGAGCGGCATCGACAGGGTTGACCGGGAAATAGCCGCCCTTGTGACCTGCGCGATGGGCCTGGTTGCCCATCTCGTATTCGGTATCGGTGTTCCACGCCGCATCGACGGCATCGATCTGGAAGGCCACCTTCTGCGGCGTCACGGAATAGCGCACATCGTCGAAGATGAAGAACTCGGCCTCGGGGCCGAAATAGGCCGCGTCGCCGATCCCGGACGATTTCAGGTAGGCCTCGGCCTTGACGGCGGTGCCGCGCGGATCACGGCTGTAGGCCTCGCCGGTATCGGGCTCGACGACGTTGCAGTGAACGCAGAGCGTCTTTTCGGCATAGAACGGATCGATATAGGACGATGCCGGATCGGGGATCAGCTTCATGTCGGACTGATCGATCGACTTCCAGCCCGCGATCGAGCTGCCGTCGAACATGAAGCCTTCCTCGAAGAAGTCCTCGTCGACCAGATCGACATCCAGCGTCACGTGTTGAAGCTTGCCCTTGGGATCGGTGAAGCGGACATCGACATAGGCGACGTCTTCGTCCTTCATCAATTGCAAGACATCCTTGATTTTCATCTCTTCCCTTTCTGCGTCATTGCGACCCGGCGTGTCAGGGCGCCGGGTGCGGAAGTGGTGTTGACCTTGCCGGTTCTCTTAGACTGCGTCGTCGCCGGTTTCGCCAGTGCGAATACGGATTGCCTGCTCGACAGGCGATACGAAAATCTTGCCGTCGCCGATCTTCTCGGTCCGGGCGGCGCCCACGATCGCATCCACGGCGGCCTCGACCTGATCGTCGGGCAACACCATCTCGATCTTCACCTTGGGCAGGAAATCGACCACGTATTCCGCGCCGCGATACAGTTCGGTATGCCCCTTCTGGCGACCGAAACCCTTGACTTCGGTGACGGAAAGACCCTGCACGCCGACCTCTTGCAGCGCCTCCTTCACATCGTCCAGCTTGAACGGCTTGATGATCGCCTCGATCTTTTTCATCACAAATGATCCTTCCTCGCGGCTTGCCTGACGTCTGATTGGCGGGTTTCATCACGCGGGTAAATGCGGCGCGGCGGGGATCGGGGGCGCAAACCACCGGACCGCGATTCATTGCCCGTTTTTAAGGCATAATGGCAATATATCAGGCAGACACAATGCTGACAGGCACGGAAATCCTGACCACCGCCCAAATGCGCGCCATCGAATCCGCCGCCATGTCCGGCGGCCGGGTTTCGGGACTGACCCTGATGGAGCGGGCTGGCGCCGCGGTAGCGGGCCAGATTCGCCTGCGCTGGCCCAGGCCGGGACAGGTCACCGTCCTGTGCGGCCCCGGAAACAATGGTGGCGACGGCTATGTGATCGCCCGTCATCTGGCCCGCGCGGGCTGGCGGGCACGGGTTCTGGGCGTGGACAGCCGGCGCGGCGCCGATGCCGCCGAGATGCAGCGACGCTGGCGCCAGATCGGCCCTGTCGAACCCCTGACCCGGCAATCCCTGCGGCGCGCCGAGGGCGAGGATCTCTGCGTCGATGCGATCTTCGGCACCGGTCTGACCCGCCCGCCCGAGGGCGCGATCGCAGACGTTCTGGCCGGCCTCGGGACAGACAGATTCGGGAACCGGATGGTCGCGGTCGATTGCCCCAGCGGCCTGTGCATGGACAGCGGCGCGATGCTGGGCAGGCCGCGCAAGGGCAGCCCGGATGATCCCCGCGCCGCGTTGACCGTGGCCTTCGACAGCCCCAAGCCTGGCCATCTCATCGGCCTCGGCCCTGTCCTCTGCGGTGATCTGGTGATCGCGGATATCGGGCTTTCAGGCTGGCGCGACCAAAAGCCCGTCCCGCCGTCGCTTGCAGCGATATGGCCTCCGATCGGCCCGACACGGATGCGCGAGTCCGGCATCGCAAGGCTGGCCAAACGATCGGATCAGGCGGCGCATAAATTCGTCCATGGTCACGCGCTGGTCCTTGCGGGTCCGGCCGGCAGGGGCGGTGCTGCGCGACTGACGGCGCGGGCAGCCCTGCGCGTGGGCGCCGGTCTGGTGACGATCGGCCCGCCCGAGGCAGCGATGGGCGATCATGCCGGACCGCCCGACGCGCTGATGCGGCGGTGTGTGGACAGCGCCGACGATCTTGAGCGGATGCTGAGCGACGCCCGGATCCGTGCTGTGGCGATCGGTCCCGGCTGCGGGGTGGACCGTGCGGGGGTCTTGCTGCCGGCGCTTCTGGCTTCGCGCCGGTCCTGCGTGATCGATGCTGACGCGATCACGGCGATTGCGGGGGCGCCGGCCATGCGCGCGACGCTGCACCAAGGCTGCGTGCTGACACCGCATGAAGGCGAATTCGCGCGGCTGTTTCCCGACCTGGCCGACCGTCTCGGGGCGCTGCCCGAGCGCGGCCCGGCCTTTTCCAGAATAGACGCCGCGCGCGAGGCCGCCGCGCGCTGCGGTGCGATTGTGCTGTTGAAAGGCCCCGACACGGTGATCGCTGCGCCGCCGTCCTGTGACGGCGCCAACCCGCATGGCAGGGTCATCATTCACTCCGCCTTCGACATTCCCTGGCTGGCAACGGCCGGCGCGGGCGACGTGCTGGCCGGGATCATCGCCGGCCTGCTGGCGCGCGGCCTGCCTGCGCCGGAGGCCGCCGGTTGGGGAACCCTGCTGCATGCCAAGGCGGCTCGCGCCTTCGGCCCCGGACTGATCGGCGACGATCTGCCCCAGACACTGCCCGCCGTCCTGCGAGAGATGGGCATGTGAGTCCGGCTTGGGACGGTTGGATGCTGTAATGGCGGACCCGGAGCGATTCGAACGCCCGACCCCCAGATTCGTAGTCTGGTGCTCTATCCAGCTGAGCTACGGGTCCGTCGTAGGGCGGTGGTCTACCCCCCCCTCCCAGCGGATGCAAGAGGGTGCGGCGCATTTTCCACGCCATTTTCCCTATCGCGCGGCGGCGCCCGCACGCGCCGGCAAGATCGCCATGTCGCGCGGAATGTGGATCATGAATTCGCTGCCCTCTTCGTCGCTGCGGACCAGTTCCAGCCGGCCCCCATGGCCGCGGATCAGATCGGCGGCGATGGTCAGGCCCAGTCCGGTGCCGCCCTTCCGCGAACTGCCGCTGAAAGGCTTGAACAGGTATTCGCGCGCCTTCTCGGGCAGACCCGGGCCCGAATCGCCAACGCGAATCCACCATTCGGAATCGGTCTCGCCCGCTCCGATCTCGATTGCGCCGGGGCTGCCGGTGCCCTCGATCGCCTGTCGCGCGTTCCGCGACAGGTTCGCCAGCACACGGTAAAGCTGATCGCGGTCGGCGCGGATCGTCAGGCTGGGCGCGATGTCGGTGACGAATTCGACCTGCCCCGCGGCTTCGCCCGCCAGCGTCTCGGCCTCGATCACCTCGGCGGCAAGCTGGGTCAGGTTGAAACGCGACAGGGACGGCGCAGGCTCTTCCGCCTTGCCGAAGGCCAGGGTCGTTTCGCACAGGTTCACTGCGCGAGAGATCGAGTTCACCAGCTTGGGCGCGGCGCGGCGAACCTTGGGATCGGCGCTATCCTCCAGCCGGTCGGCAAAGATCTGGGCCGTCGTCAGGATGTTGCGCAGATCGTGGCTGATCTTGGCCACAGCCTCGCCAAGCTGCGCCATCCTCTCCTTCTGCTTCAGCGACGAGGTGACGGTCTTCTGCATCGCCTCCAGCGCCGTTTCGGCGTCACGCAATTCGGCCAGGCGGGCGTTGGGGGTGATGATGTGGCGCGTGTTGTCGGGTTCCAGCGCGTAAGAGGTCATATGGCTGATCACGCGCCGGATCGGCACCAGGATCAGCCGCTGAGCCGCGATGTTGAGCAGGATCCCGGTCAGTATCGAAAACGCCGCCGACAGCACCAGCAACCGCAGCCCGTAATCGATCATCGCGCCGCGCAGGGGGGCGGTCTTCATGGTGATCTCGATCAGCTGGCCCGCCTGATTGACCGGAGAGCCGATGACGCGCACGGTTTCGTCCCTGTCGTCCAGCAGCGTGACCAGAGCATCGTCGATCGTCTGCACGACGCCTTCTTCGCGCAGATCGTAGGTCGCGCTGACCTGATCGCGGATGGGCGAGGACAGGACCAGCTGGCGCACGTTATCGCGGCGAAGCACAACGTTCAGCACGCCGGCATTCTGCAACAATTCCGATTCCAGGTCGCTGGTCAGCGATTCATCGGTCGCCAGCAGCGCCAGCGATGCGATCTGCGCCCGCTCCAGACGCGATTCCAGAAAGTCCAGCCGAAAGCGTGACAAGGCCGGCAGCAGGATGAACAACTCGGCCAGCACGACGAAAATGATCGTCAGTGCAGCGAATCGGCCGGAAATGGTGTTCAATCGCATCTTGTCCGGATCGTCTTGCTCGTCGCCTGCGTGTTTTCGGCTTTCGCGGGGCCGGTTTGCACATCAAACGAATGTGATCATTCGCTGGTTCCCTTTCCAGAGGCAGTCGGAAAGATTGCCGGCGGCAGTTGACGCGGGCTTTGGGCTGCATTATCCAGCGGACTTCCTGCAACCGGCGCATCGCGCGGGGTTATTGCCCCTGCACATCGCCATACGCAATTACAATTGATCGAAACCGCAAAAGACCGACCCGGAGACCGACCATGAAGCGCACTTTCCAACCGTCGAACCTTGTTCGTGCGCGCCGCCACGGCTTTCGCGCCCGCATGGCCACCAAGGGCGGCCGCCGCGTGCTGAACGCCCGCCGTGCCAAGGGCCGCAAGCGTCTGTCGGCGTAAGCCTTTCCGCCGGGTAACATCCCCGCACGTCGAGGCAATGACCATGCCGCCCCTGCCCCATCCCCGCGCTGAACCGCAGCCAAGGGATGATGGCGGGGCGGCATTTGCCGTGCCCCTCGCCGGATGCGGCAAGATGCCCGTGGTAATTGCGAATCGCGCCGGTTTTCTTGCCGCCGCACGCGCCCGGCGTCAGGGAACGCCGGGTTTCATGCTTCAGGCGCGGGATCGCGGCGATGATGGCCCGCTTCGCGTGGGCTTCACCTGCTCGAAGAAGATCGGCAACGCCGTTGCCCGCAACCGCGCCAGGCGCCGCCTGCGCGAGATCGCCCGGCTGGGCTTGCGGCATGGGGGGCGGGCTGGCTGGGACTATGTCCTGGTGGGTCGCCCCGAGGCGACGATCGCGCGCGATTTCGACGACTTGCAGCGGGATTTGTCGGTCGCGCTGCGCAAGATTCACCGATGAGCCCGCTGGCCCGCCTCCTGGCGCTGCCGGTGCGCGCCTATCGCCTGGTCGCTTCGCCCTGGCTGGGAAATGGTTGCCGCTTTCAGCCGACCTGCTCTGAATATGCGCTGGAGGCGCTGCAGCGACACGGCGCGTTCCGGGGGGGCTGGCTGGCAATCCGGCGCATCGCGCGGTGCCACCCCTGGGGCGGACATGGCCACGATCCCGTTCCCGGGGCCCGAGACTCGGGTCATGATCATGAATGAGAAGGCCCAGGCGATGCCGGATGACACTGACGATACCGAAATTCATCCGCTTTTCGCCGGCGCCCCCTCATCGACCGAGTTCCGCAAGCTGCGCAAGCGCCTTGTGCGCGAAACCCGCGCCGCGATCGAGGATTATGGCATGGTCCGGCCCGGCGAGCGTTGGCTGGTCTGTCTGTCGGGCGGCAAGGACAGCTATACGCTGCTGGCAGTGCTGCACGAATTGCAGTGGCGCGGCCTGTTGCCGGTGGACCTGCTGGCCTGCAATCTGGATCAGGGCCAGCCCGGTTTCCCGGCCACGGTCCTGCCGGAATTTCTGGCGGCGCGCGGCGTGCCACATCGCATCGAATATCGGGACACCTATTCGATCGTGAAGGAAAAGGTGCCGCAGGGACGGACTTACTGCGCCCTGTGCTCGCGGTTGCGGCGCGGCAATCTGTATCGGATCGCACGGGAAGAAGGATGTTCGGCTGTCGTTCTGGGACATCATCGCGACGACATTCTGGAAACCTTCTTCATGAACCTTTTTCATGGCGGTCATCTGGCAACCATGCCGCCGAAATTGCTGAATGAAGAAGGCGATCTGATGGTCTTGCGCCCCCTGGCCTTCGTGGCCGAGGCCGATTGCGACCGGTTCGCGCGGGCGATGGCCTATCCGATCATTCCCTGCGATCTTTGCGGCAGCCAGGAAGGCTTGCAGCGCGTTCAGGTCAAGAAATTGCTGGACGAATGGGAATCGCGCAGCCCCGGCCGCAGGCAGATCATGTTTCGTGCCCTGATGAATGCACGCCCTTCGCATCTGCTGGACCCGAACCTGTTCAATTTCGCCGGCCTCGTCGCGGATCGTTCAAATGCGATGCAAGCGGCTGACGATTCCCTGTGTGAACATTAACTGAACAACAAGCATTCTGCGCTAGACCTGCCAAAGGTAACCCGTGGAAGGGACAGAATGCGCCACCGAATGATGAGATCCGCGAACTGGCTGAAAACGCGACTGTTGCGTGACGGCAAGCCCCGCGATCGCACGGGCCCCCTCAGCGTCCTGCTGATGCGGCTCGAAAATTTCGATGTTCTGACCGACCATCTGGGCAGGGCCGGAATCGGGCACCTGCTGGTCAGCATCTGCATGAGGCTGAACCGCGCGATGCGCCCGGAAGATCCGGTGCAGATCATCGCGCCCGGCGTCTTCGCGGTCGTCGTCTCCGACCGCTGCGAGATCGAGGCGATGCGAATCGCCAGCCGTTTGCAACGCGAGGTGCAGCGACCGGTCGCAGCATCGGGGCGGACCGTGGCCCCGGTTCTGACCGGGGTCATGGTCCATGCCAATGCCGACGCATCGGCCGAACTGGCCGACATGATCGAGGATGCGCGCCATCGTCTGGAGCGGTTGGATGCGGAAGGGCTGGGCAATCTGCGTCTTTACAGTCACGATCCGCAGCGGATCACCGACGCCATCCCCGCCTGCGTCGCGGATGCCGTGGCCGACGGTCAGATCATCGCCTATTTTCAGCCGCAATTGTGTTGCCACACCGGCAAGGTCACCGGTTTCGAGGCGCTGGCCCGCTGGAACCACCCGGTCCACGGGATCCTGCCCCCCGCAGCCTTCATGCCCAAGATGACCGAAGCGGATCACGCCGCGCTCACGCTGTCGATGCTGCGACAATCGCTGGCGGCGCTGCAGCGGTGGGATAGCGAAGGCCGCGATGTGCCGACGGTGGCGTTGAACATATCGAACTGCGAACTGGGCGACAGCGGTTTTGCGGCCAGCCTGTTGTGGGAACTGGATCGCCAGAACATTCCGACCAACCGGCTGGTGCTTGAACTTCTCGAAAGCGTGGGCCCCGTCACCGCGAACAGCGAGGCCCGCGCCAATCTGGAAATGCTGTCCAAGGCGGGCTGCCGGCTGGATCTGGATGATTTCGGCACCGGATATGCCAGCCTGGATGCAATCCGGCTGTTCGGCGTGCACAGGATCAAGATTGATCGCAGTTTCGTGATGGGCTGCGATATCGACCCCGGCCAACAGCGAATGATCCTTGCCATCCTGGCGCTGGCAGAACATCTGGGCGTCGCGACGCTGGCCGAAGGCGTCGAGACCTCCGAGGAACATGCCTTTCTTGCCCAGATGGGATGCGATCAGGTCCAGGGATATTCGATCGCGCGCCCCCTGCCCCTCGAGGAAGCCTGCGCTTTTCTCGACGATCACGCCCGCCGCGCCGAATCGATGCGCCTGATGCCGCCCCGGAAGGCGGGCTGACACCGCCGCGACCCGCGGGTGCGACGGCCTTCGCGGTCGGCTATCTTGACGGCCAGCCCCCCCCCGCGAAACGGACCGCGCAAAAGACGTCTGGCCCAATTCCGCTTGACCTTTGACGGCCCCTTCTGTTGAACCGGCGCGACTGACGCGATGACGGTGGACTTGGGACATGGACGACAACAACCGCAATCTGATCCTGGCGACGGTGCTGTCGTTTCTGGTGATCCTGATCTGGTACACGGTCTTCGCGCCCGAGCCCCCGGCACCGACAGAGCCCGCACAGCCCGTGGCCCAGCAGGGCACCGGCGCCCAGCCGGCGGCGCCCGAGGCGACGGGCGATGCGACAGCCACTGCCGATCTGTCGGCCCAAGCCGTGCCGGCTGCGGACAGGGCTGGCCGCGTCCAAATCGATTCACCCGCGCTCGCGGGTTCGATCTCGCTGGCCGGGGGCCGTATCGACGATCTGTCGCTGCTGAAATACCAGGAAACGCTGGATCCGTCCTCGCCCAATGTCCGTTTGCTGGCGCCGTCCTCGGCAACCGCCGATCCCCGCATCGACACGACCGGATCGAAACCTTATTACGCCGTCTATGGCTGGACGCCCGGCCCCGGCGTCGATCCCGCGTCGGTGCCCGGCCCATCGACAATCTGGACGCTCGAATCCGGCGACACGCTGGCACCCGGCAAGCCGGTGACACTGACATGGGACAACGGCGCGGGCCAGATCTTTCGCCGGACCTTCGAACTGGACGACAACTATCTCTTTACCGTCAGTCAGAGCGTCGAGAACAACGGAGAGGCCAGCTTCAGCGCCGCGCCCTACGGCATCATCGCCCGCCACGGCCGACCCGACACGCAGAATTACTTCGTCCTGCACGAAGGTGCGGTGGGGATGCGTGATGGCGAACTGGTCGAACTGAAATACAAGAATATCGCCGATCTGGCCCCGGTTGCCCGCGAGGGTCGTGCGGATGTGATCGACGTCAAGGACAATGGCTGGATCGGCTTTACCGACAAATACTGGATGACGACGCTGGCGCCCGCGCCCGGTCAATCCTTCACCGCGGTCGTAAAATACGCCGAAGGCGCCGACATCTATCAGACCGAGGCGCGCTATCCGATGCAGAATGTCCAGCCGGGCGCCAGCTATACCGCGCAGGGTTATCTCTTTGCGGGCGCCAAGGTCTGGGGGGTGATCAGCGCCTACGAAGATTCGCCCGGTATCCAGCGTTTTGTCGATTCCATCGACTGGGGCTGGTTCTATTTCCTGACCAAGCCGATCTTCCGCATCCTGCACTGGCTGAACGCGCAGATCGGCAACATGGGCTGGTCGATCATTGCGCTGACCTTCATCCTGAAGCTGCTGGTCTTCCCGCTGGCGCGCAAATCCTACATCTCGATGGCGAAGATGAAGGAATTGCAGCCACAGATGGAGGCGATCAAGGAACGCACCGGCGATGACCGGATGAAATACCAGAAAGAAGTGATGGAGCTTTACAAGTCCCAGAAGGTGAACCCCGCCGCGGGCTGCCTTCCGGTTCTGCTGCAGATTCCGATCTTCTTCTCGCTCTACAAGGTCATCTTCGTCACCATCGAATTGCGGCACGCGCCCTGGATCGGCTGGATTCGCGACCTGTCCGCGCCCGACCCCTCGAGCCTGCTGAACCTGTTCGGCATCTTGCCCTTCGCGCCGCCCGCACAGGGCACTCTGCTGCATTCGCTGTCGCTGCCGGCGCTGGCGATCATTCTGGGGATCAGCATGTGGATGCAGCAGCGGCTGAACCCGACCCCGGCCGACCCGTCGCAGAAGATGATCTTTGCGCTGATGCCCTGGGTCTTCATGTTCATGCTGGGCGGCTTTGCCTCGGGGCTGGTGCTGTACTGGATCACCAACAACACCATCACCATCATCCAGCAATACACGATCATGTCGATGCACGGGCACCGTCCCGATCTGTTCGGCAACATCAAGGCCTCGATCCCGAAACGTCCGAAACGCGACAGCAAATCCGGAAGCAAGGGCAAGTGAGCGCACGGCTGGCCCATATCCGCCGGCATCCGATCAAGTCGGTCGGCGGTGAAGGGCTGGACAAGGTGACCCTGCAAGCCGCGCGCCGGCTGCCCGGCGATCGCGAATGGGCTGTCGTCACCGAGGCCGGCGAACGCCATGCGCGGGCCAGCGAAAGCGGCGGTGCGCCGGATCGCTGGCTGCCGAAATCCTGCTTTGTCCGCGGCGTCTCATCGGCTGCGGTTCAGGCCATCGCGGGTGGCTGGCGGAATGGTCGCATCGCGCTGTCGCAACCGGCGCAGTCCGATCTGAGCTTCGATCCCGAAACGGAAGCGGACCGCCTGATCGAATGGCTGCGTCCGCTCTGGCCCGCCGACGCGCCGGCGCCGACCCGCCTGGTCAGGGGTGTCGCGATCTGGACCGACCAGAAGTGGCCCTGGCTGTCGATCCTGTCGCTTTCCAGCCTGTCGGCGCTGGAGGAAAGGATCGGCCATCCGCTGGGTCTTCACCGCTGGCGCGGCAATCTGTGGGTCGAGGGCTGGGCCCCCTTTGCCGAGCGCGAACTGATCGGCCGGATCATCCGCATCGGCGCGACCGAATTGCGGGTGACCGACACCATTGCCCGCTGCGACGCCACCAGCGCCGATACCCGGACCGGCGCGAGGGATCTGGATATGGTTGCGACGCTGGAACGCCTCTACGGGCACCACGATTTCGGGATCTTCGCCGAAGTCGTCACCGGCGGCGAGATCGCCATCGGCGACGGGGTTTCGGCATGAAGGTCGCCTTCCCCGTCGCGCCTCAGCCCGAAGCCGAGGCGGCCGAGGCGGCCCGGCTGCTGTTCGCGGGCCCCGTCGATTTTCTGAAAGGCGTCGTCGCCATGGACGGCCTGCCGCCCCCGGACCGGCCCGAGGTCTGCTTTGCCGGCCGTAGCAATGCCGGAAAATCAAGCCTCATCAATGCGCTGACCGGCCGCAAGGGACTGGCGCGGGCCTCGAACACGCCGGGACGCACGCAAGAGATCAATTATTTCACCCTGGGCGATCGGGCCTATCTGGTCGATCTTCCGGGCTATGGCTTTGCCAAGGCGCCTGTTGCTGTCGTGTCCAGATGGCAGGGCCTGCTGAAATCCTACCTGGCCGGGCGCCCCACCTTGCGCCGGGCCTTCTGTCTGATCGACGCGCGCCACGGCGTGAAGCCCGTCGATCACGAGATCATGACGTTGCTGGACAGATCAGCGGTGCCGTTTCAGGTCGTGTTGACCAAGGCTGACAAGCCCGGCCCGAATGCGATCAAGCCGGTGCTGGCGCAGGTCGAGGACGCGCTGCAAAAGCATCCGGCAGCCTTTCCGCAACTGGTGGTCACCTCTTCCGAAAAGGGCCAGGGAATCGCCACCCTGCGATCGATCATCGCCGCTCTGGACTGATCCTTGCCGGCGTCCTAGGCTCCGCGTCGTCGCATCGGGGGCCTTTGAGGGATGAAAAAGCAGAACATGAACCGGGACTGGATCGCCACAGCGCGCACGCTTTCCGAGGCTCTGCCTTACCTGCAACGCTATTCCGGCGCCGTGGTGGTGGTGAAATTTGGCGGAAACGCGATGGGCGACGACGAAGCGATGGCCGAATTCGCCCGCGACATCGTCCTGATGAAGCAGGTCGGCATGAACCCGATCGTCTGTCACGGCGGCGGACCGATGATCAACGACCTGCTGGCCCGCCTGGGTATCGAAAGCCGCTTCGTGCGCGGCAAGCGCGTCACCACCAAGGAAACCGTCGAAGTGGTCGAAATGGTGCTGTCGGGCCTGGTCAACAAGCGCATTGTGCAGGCAATCAATGATGCGGGCGGCCGCGCGGTGGGGATCAGCGGCAAGGATGACGACATGATGGTCTGCGAGGCGGACGACCCCGAACTGGGCTTTGTCGGCCGTCCGGTCGAGATGAACATCCAGATCATCCGCGATCTGTACAATGCCGGCATGATCCCGGTCTGCGCGCCGGTCGCCACGGGCATGGAGGATAACGAGACATTCAACGTCAATGGCGACACCGCGGCGGGTGCCATTGCCGGTGCGCTCAGGGCCGACCGCCTGCTGCTGCTGACCGATGTCGCGGGCGTCAAGGACCAGTCCGGCGAGGTCTTGACGCAACTTCACCCCGATCAGGTCCGCGAGATGATCGGCGATGGCCGGATCAGCGGCGGCATGATCCCCAAGACCGAAACCGCGCTGCAGGCGATCGACGAGGGCGTTCGTGCGGTGGTGATCCTAGACGGAAGGGTGCCCCATGCCTGCCTGCTGGAATTGTTCACCGAACATGGCGCGGGCAGCCTGATCCGCTCAACCGAGCCGCGAATCAAGGCACATGGATTGCGGCAGGGCGAGGATGGTCTGTGAGCCGAACCTGACGGCGCCGGCGGGGCTGATGATCGCGGGCTTTTGCCCCGACGACGCCGCGACGATCGTTCTGATCGCGCCCGAGGGCGCCGCGTTCTGGCGCCGCTTTACCCGATCCGCGGAATATGCCGATGGCAGGCCGCATCCGATGGATCGCTGGTCCAGGCGGATCATCGGGGCCTGGGCCGGGCGACTGGATGCGCAGGCGATCTTTCCCTCTGACGGGCCGCCCTATCCGCAATTCTTCGCCTGGGCGCTGGCCAGCGGTCGCTGCTGGTCATCGCCGGTCGGGATGCTGGTCCATGACGAAGCCGGCCTTCTCATCAGCTTTCGCGGCGCGCTGCGGGTGCCGGGGGGGCTTCTGCCCCTGCCCGCTGCCGCCACCAGCCCCTGCGAGGCCTGCCCGCAGCCCTGCCGCGACGCCTGCCCGGCCGGGGCATTCGACGACGGCTACATCACGGCCCGCTGCCACGATTTTCTCGACCAGCCCCAAGGGCGCGACTGCATGACCGGGGGCTGTCGTGTCAGACGTGCTTGCCCGATCAGCTTGGGCTGTGGCAGGCTGCGCCAGCAATCGGAATGGCATATGAGGCAGTTCCACCCATGACCCCACTTGGACATCGACGACTGATCCTCACCCGCCATGCAAAATCGGCATGGGACGATCCGGCTCTCAGCGATCACGACCGCCCGCTGAACGATCGTGGCCGCCGTTCGGCGCGCGAACTGGGCGACTGGATGGCAAGCCGCGGCCATGAGCCGGAAGAGGTCCTGTGTTCGTCGTCGCAACGCACGAAGGAAACCTGGGCCATGGTCGAGGGCGCCCCGCTGGAGGTGCGGCCGCTGCTGCGGATAGAACCCGGCCTTTATCATGCCAGCCCGGACAAGATGTTGACGATCCTGCGCACGGCCAGCCATCCCACGGTGATGATGCTGGGCCATAATCCCGGCATCGCGGAACTGGCCGCGCTGCTGCCCGCGCGGCCGCCGATGGACCCGGATTTCCGCCGCTATCCGACCTGCGCCACTCTGGTCGTCGATTTCCAGATCGACACATGGTCGCAGGCCGAACCCGGTCAGGGCAGCGTCATGGATTTCGTCCGCTTCGACGGCCGGGCCTGACCGCGGGCAGAGCCTTTCTGACCGTTCGATCATCTTGCCGGCCGGGCAGGTTGCCTCTGGCCGCCCGCGACCCAGACTGCCTATCGGGCCGCGATCAATGCCCCAGGATCTGGCTCAGGAACAGCTTGGTCCGCTCGGAGCGCGGATTGTTGAAGAAATCGTGGGGATTGTTCTGCTCGACGATCTGGCCCTGATCCATGAAGATCACCCGGTTCGCGACCGCCTGTGCAAAGCCCATCTCATGGGTCACGCACAGCATGGTCATCCCTTCCTCGGCCAGTTCGATCATCGTGTCCAGAACCTCCTTGATCATCTCGGGATCAAGTGCCGAGGTCGGCTCGTCGAACAGCATGATCTTGGGCTGCATGCAGAGCGAGCGCGCGATCGCCACCCGTTGCTGCTGGCCGCCCGACAACTGGCCGGGATATTTATACGCCTGTTCGGGAATCTTGACCTTTTCCAGAAAGGCCATGGCGGTGGATTCCGCCTGTTTGCGCGGCACCTTGCGCACCCAGATCGGAGCCAGGGTGCAGTTCTCCAGCACGGTCAGGTGCGGGAACAGGTTGAAATGCTGGAACACCATGCCGACTTCCGAGCGCACCTTGTCGATATTCTTGATGTCGCTGGTCAACTCGACGCCATCCACGGTGATATGGCCCGCCTGATGTTCTTCCAGGCGATTGATGCAGCGGATCAGCGTCGATTTGCCTGATCCGGAGGGGCCGGCGATGACGATCCGTTCGCCCTTGTGCACCGTCAGGTCGATGTCGCGCAGCACGTGGAAGGTTCCGAACCACTTGTTCATGTTGCGGATGTCGATGGCGATCTCGTCGCTGACCTTCATGTGGCTGCGGTTGATGTCGCGGTCAATGGCTTCGCTCATGGCGGGATCCTATCGGTGGTCGCGGGCAAGCCGGCGTTCAAGGAACATCGAATAGCGCGACATGCTGAAGCAGATGATGAAGAAGATGGCGCCGACGAAGATGAACGGCTCCCAGTAGATGCCCTTCCAGGCGAAATTGGCACGGACGAAGTCGGAAATGCCCTTCAGCGGATCGAACAGGCCCACGAAGGTCACCAGCGTCGTGTCCTTGAACATGCCGATGAAGGTCGAGACGATCCCCGGGATCGAGATCTTCAGCGCCTGCGGCAGGATGATCAGCCGTTGCGCCTTCCAGTAATCCAGACCCAGGGCATCGGCCGCCTCGTATTGCCCCTTCGGCAAGGCGGCCAGACCGCCCCTGATCACCTCGGCCATGTAGGCCGCGGCAAACAGCGTGACCATGATGATGACCCGCAGGATGATGTCGAAATTCGTGCCCGGCGGCAGGAAATAGTTCAGCAGCAAGGAGGCCACGAACAGAAGCGAGATCAGCGGCACGCCCCGAATGAATTCGATGAACATCACCGAAAGGGATTTCACCAGGAACATGTCCGACCGGCGCGCAAGCGCCAGCATGATTCCCATGGGCAGCGACAGCGCGATTCCGGCGATCCCGATGGTGATGGCCAGAAGGAAACCGCCGAACTGGTCCGAGGCGACCGGCGTGATCGCCAGCGGAAGCAGGTTCTGCAGATCCTCGGCGGCCCGTCCGGCGAAGCCGATCCACCAGACCAGCGCGACGATGATCGCCGCCGCTGCCGCAAGCAGCGGCAAAAGCCGGGCGACCACGACCCATGCCAGCGCCCCGAGGCCGAAACTGGCCAGCACCATCAGCGGCCCCCAAAGGCTGCCGCCCCACAGAAGCCAGACGCCCAGAAACGGATAGAGCGCCGAGAAGATCAGCAGCCGGGTCGGCTGCCGTTCGGCCACGGCGATGGCGCCGATCATCGCGGTGGCGGCCAGGATCAGCGCCGGTGTGGGGATGCCAAGCGCCAGCGCCAGGATCAGTGTCGCCGTCGCGCTGACGATCAGCACGATGCGGCGGATGATGCGCGATTCCGAAAACAGGATCGGTGCCAGAGCCACCATCAGCAGGCCGAAGGCCAGAAGCGGACGCCAGTAAAGCTCGGGCGGATAGAAGCCGAACATGTATTGATGCCAGCGTTCCCGGATTACCGCGAAACAGGCGCCCGACGCGCCCTCGCCCCAGGTTCGGGCGATGATCTCGCGGCATTGCGCCAGGCTGTCGGCGCGCCAGACGGAATGGGCGAACCAGGGCCAGAAATGGCTGACGATGAACCAGATGATCGCGATACCCAGCAGCGTCAGAATCGTGTTGACCGGGCCCGAGAACAGATTCTGTCGCAGCCATCTGACTGCGCCGGCCTCGCGGATGGGCGGCGGCGCGGGCGGCAGCATGGTCTCGCGAACGAAGGGAACGGTTTCGGCGTGCATCTCGCTCATGTCAACGCTCCTTCAGCTTCACGCGGGAATTGAAGACGTTCATCCCGGCCGAGATGATCAGGCTGAGCAGCAAGTAGATCAGCATCATCAGCAAGATGGATTCCAGCTCTCGCCCGGTCTGGTTCAGCGTCGTCCCGCCCAGCGTGCCGCGCAGATCCATGTAGCCCACGGCGATGGCCAGCGAGCTGTTCTTCATCAGGTTCAGATATTGCGAGATCAGCGGCGGGATGATCACCCGCAGCGCCTGCGGCAGGATCACCAGGTTCATGGTCCGGTTCGGCCGCAGGCCAAGCGCGAAGGCCGCCTCGCTTTGACCCTTGTTCACGGCCAGGATGCCCGCGCGCACGATCTCGGCGATGAAGGCGCCGGTATAGAGGGTCAGCGCCAGCCACAATGCGACCAGCGCGTTCTGGACGTTCAGCCCGCCGGTAAAGTTGAAACCCTTCAACTCCGGTGGCAGCAGATGCAGGCCGAAGAACCAGATCAGCAGCAGCGAGGGCACGACCATCACGCCGAGATTGATCCACCAGGTGGTCGGCCGGCGGCCGGTCCGGTCCTGCGTGACCTGCGCCCATGCCAGGATCGCGCGGCGCAGGAACCAGCCCGCGATCAGGGCGGCGGCGAAGGCGATCGTGGCCCAGCTGATGGTCACGCGCGCGCCCAGATCCAGACTGCCCGGATCGTTGGTCATGCCCAGTCCGGGAATGGCGGTATAGCGGTTGGTCAGGGCGACATTGTCGAACAGGATCTTCGACCAGGCCGGATTCTCGCCGCGATAGGCATTGGGCGCCGGCATGATCTCGGTGAAAAGCGCGTAGATGATCAGGATCCACAGCAGCAGGGGAATGTTGCGGAACATCTCGACATAGATGGTCATCAGCCGGGCGAACAGCCAGTTGTTCGACAAGCGCGCCACACCCACCCCGACGCCCAGGATGGTCGCCGCGACGCAGCCGAGGACCGAGACGATGATCGTGTTCAGCAGCCCGACAATGGCCGCACGCAGATGCGTGTCATCCGACGTATAGGGGATCGGGGTCTGCGGGATGTCGTAGCCCGCGCGCTGGAACAGGAAGCCGAAATCGAAATCCTTGCCCAGGGCGCGCAGGTTCTGGATCGTGTTGTTGATCAGCCACCATCCTAGCGCCATCACCAGAATGAAGACGATCACCTGGAAGGTCATCGACCGATAGCGCCGGTCATAGATCAGCATGTTCAGTCGGAACGGCGGATTCGCCGGTGCCGAAACATCCGTCATGGCTTTACCCCTGCATCCGGTCCTGCAGCTTTCGTGCCGCTTCTGGCCGACCGGCTTGTCGTTGTTCTTGAAGCCATCGGGGGCGCCATGGCGCCCCCGACAAGATTGTCTCGTCCGATCAGCGGAACGGCGGGGCGTACATCAGCCCGCCCTGGGTCCATTGCGCATTCAGACCTCGCGCCAGCCCGATCGGAGTCTGTTCACCGATATTGGCCGCAAAGATCTCGCCATAATTGCCGCTGGCCTGGATGGCGCGCTTGGCCCATTCCTTGTCCAGTCCGATCATCGCGCCAAGATCGTCGGTCACGCCCAGCAGACGCTGCACCTCCGGGTTCTGCGAGGATTTCACCAGCTCGTCGATATTCTTCGAGGTGACGCCGTATTCCTCGGCCGCGACCAGCGCGTAGAAGGACCAGCGCACGATATCGGCCCACAGATCGTCGCCCTGGCGCACGGCGGGGCCCAGCGGCTCTTTCGAGATGATCTCGGGCAGGATGACGTGGTTTTCGGGATTGGCAAAGGCCGCGCGGGTGGCGGCAAGACCCGATGCGTCGGTCGTATAGGCATCGCAGGCGCCGGCCATGTATTGCTGCTCGCCCTCGGCGTTGCTGTCGATGTTGACCGGCTGATAGCTCATGTTGTTGGCCTTGAAGTAATCGGCCAGGTTCAGTTCGGTCGTGGTGCCGGTCTGGATGCAGATGGTAGCACCGTCCAGTTCCTTGGCACTGGTCACGCCCAGATCCTTGGGCACCATGAAGCCCTGACCGTCGTAATAGTTCACGGCCACGAAATCCAGCTTCAGGTCGGTGTCGCGCGAGAAGGTCCAGGTCGAGTTGCGGGCCAGCAGATCGACCTCGCCCGATGACAGCGCGGTAAAGCGGGTCTGCCCGGTCGTCGGCACATACTTGACCTTCGAGGGATCGCCAAGCACCGAGGCCGCGACGGCCTTGCACACCGCGATGTCGAAGCCGGCCCAGTTGCCGTTCGCATCCGGCGCCGCGAAGCCCACGAGACCGGTATTGACGCCGCAGATCAGTTCGCCGCGCGCCTTCACATCGGCCAGCGTGTCGGCCATGCCGACCCCGGCACTCAGCGTGACCGCGGCAACCGAGCCGAGAAATAGGGATTTCTTCATCTTGTCCTCTCTGTTGATGCCTTCCGTGCCATTCTCGGCCGGTCGGCTGTTGGAGCCGCCGAGGCAGCCCGCATTCCCACCGGGCCGGTCGGATGAACGGCCCATGATGGGCGGTATTGTGCCGATCAACGCTAACAGGTCAAGCGGATCGCAAGGTGACGCAGCGGCTTTCAACCGGCGCGAGACAGCCACCACAGCCGCTCGGCGTCGATCAATGCGCATCGTCGCGACCGCGCGGCTTGCGCGGCCTCGTCATCCTTGCCCCAGCGGCTGATCTGAAAATCCTCGTCGATGCGCGACAGGCGATGCGCCGTCTCGCCGTCGATCCTGCCCCGGATCACCGCCAGCCCCAGGATCAGCGATCCCGGCAGCGTCACGAGATCGTGCAATGCCGTCAGCCCGAACAGGTCCAGCCCGATCACGACCTGATGCAGGCGCGCCAGAACCTCGGGATCCTGCGGCACCGGGATCACGCCATGGGTGATCCGAAGCGGCGCGCGCAACGCGGTTGCCGCCCAGTCGATCAGCGGATCCCAGCCCTCGGCCTGCAATCCGATCAGTTCCTCGGGCTGGTCGGCGCGATAGGACAAGAGGTCAGTGCCCCCGTAATCGGCCAGCATCCCCGCCACCGCAGCAAATTGCGGCAGAACCTTCTCGATGGCGGAATTGGCCGCGCGGGTCAGCGGCATCGTCGCGGGGTCGATCAAATCCTTCTGCGCGTCCCATTCGGCAGCAATGGCGCCGGCCAGCGCGCTGGTCGGCAGGATCAGGGGTTGCTTGCCGGGCGTCCGGAGCAGGCGGTCGTCCAGCGCGACCTGCCATCCCGCGGCGTCGGGCCGGATCGCCGCGGCCTGCCAGAAGCGGCGTGCCTTCCATTCGCTCATGCCGCGGCCCAAGCCTCGATCGCCCGGGTCAGCGCGGCGAAATCGGCGGCGACCAGCGCGGCCCCCGATGCCACCAGTCCCTCTGGTCCGTGATACCCCCAGGAGACCCCGTAGCCCATCATCCCGGCCGCACGCGCCATTTCGATATCGAAACTGGTATCGCCGACCATGATCGCGGCCTCGGCGCCGACACCGGCCTCGGCCAGCGCGGCCTGCACCATCTGGGGCGCGGGTTTCGAGGGATGATGATCGGCTGTCTGCAAGCTGACGAAACGGCCGTGCAAGCCATGTGCCTCGATCATCGCGTCAAGTCCCCGCCGGGATTTTCCGGTCGCCACCGCCAGCAGCAGATCACCGCGGCCGGAGAGATGGTCCAGGCATTCGCGCGCGCCCTCGTAGAGTGGCGCGGCCTGTGCGATCCGCGCCTTCAGGAAGGCTTCGCGATAACCTTGCACGATGCGCGCCCGGACATGAGGATCGCCATCCGGGACAAGCCGCGCCACCGCCTCGGGCAACGACAGGCCGACGATCTGCAACACCTCTTCGCGCGGCAGAGGGGGGCGACCGACGCCCTCGAAGGCCAGGCTCATCGCGCCGTGGATATGATGCTGACTGTCGATCAACGTGCCATCGACATCGAAGACGACCAGTTTCATTCCGCCTCCGCGAAGGGATCCTCGGGGACATCGCTCTCGTGCCAGCCAAGGCTTTTCCAGGTGCGTTTCATGTGATCGGGCAACGGCGCGGTCAGGATGAGGCGCTTTCCGGTGACCGGATGGTCGAAAGACAGGGACCGGGCATGAAGATGCAGCTTGCGGCTGATCTCTCCGCCCAGTTGCGCCCCCCAGCCGTCGCCCAGATTTTCCTGGCCCGAGCCGCCATATTTGCCGTCGCCGACGATCGGGTGGCCCAGTTCGGCCATATGCGCGCGCAGTTGATGGGTGCGCCCGGTGATCGGCACCAGCGCGCACCAGCTTGCCCGGCTCGCCAGCGCGTCCAGAACGGCATAATCGGTCGTCGCCCGCTTCGCGCCTTCGGTGCTGTCGATGTCGCGCGGATGGACGGCGATCATCTTTTCGCCCTCGCCGCCACGCCCGTGACCCGGAGCCTTGACCAGCCCGTAGCGGATCGTGCCCATGCGCGGCTGCGGCACGCCGGCGACCACGGCCCAGTAGATCTTGCGTGTGGCGCGTGACCGGAACGCCTCGGACAGCGCGCGGGCGACGCGGTCGGTGCGAGCCAGCAACAGGATGCCCGACGTGTCCTTGTCCAGCCGGTGCACCAGCTTGGGTCGGTCCTTGTAGCCGAATGTCAGCGCCTCGGCCAGACCGTCCACATGCCGGTCGCCCTGCCCGCTGCCACCCTGGCTGGGCAGTCCCGGCGGCTTGTTCAGGGCGATGATGTGATCGTCCCTCCACAGCACGGCGGCCTGGATCATGCGCTGATCTGATTCGGGAATGCGCGGCGCATCGGCCCGTGGCGCCGGCCTGGCATCGGGAAGGGGCGGCACACGCACCTCCTGCCCGGCCTCGATCCGGCTGGCGGCCTTGACCCGGCCGCCATCGAGGCGCAACTGGCCGGTGCGGCACATCTTTTCCACCGCACCCTGGGTCAGTTGCGGAAATTTCTTCTTCAGCCAGCGGTCAAGGCGCTGGTCGCCCTCGTCCCGGCCGACGCGCAGGGTCTGCACGCCGCTCATGCGAAAAAGCCCCGTCCGACGACAAGGCCCGCAATCACCGCCGCCAGCGACAGCACGACCGAGACAAGGACATAGACGATCATGCCCGCCGCCTGCCCGCGTTCCCACAGCGTCAGCGCGTCCAGCGAGAAGGCCGAAAAGGTGGTGAACCCGCCCAGAAAGCCGGTCAGAAGAAGCGGCGCATAATGGTTGCCGAACCGCTGCGCCAGCGCGATGGTCAGAATGCCCATGGCGAAGCTGCCAACGACGTTGACGACGCCCGTCGCCACCGGGAAACCCGGCCCGTGCCAGGCAATCGCACGATAGACCGAATAGCGGGCGGTCGCGCCCGCAGCGCCGCCAAGGGCCACCTGAAGGAAGGGATTCATCATCGCGCCCTCCTGTGCCGGAAGCCGCCCAAAGTCAACCGCCGCGCTTCAGCCGCTGGGCGACGAACCAGTCCAGCCGCTTCTTCAGATCGCGCTCGAATCCGCGTTCGACCGGAACATAGAGAACCGGCCGTTTCATGCCCTCGGGGAAATAGTTCTGGCCGCTGAACCCGTCCTCGGCATCGTGGTCATAGGCATAGCCGGCGCCATAGCCCTGTTCCTTCATCATCGCTGTCGGCGCGTTCAGGATATGGGCGGGCGGCATCAGACTGCCGGTTCGCCTGGCCTCGGCCCTCGCGGCCTTGTAGGCGCCGTATCCGGCATTGGATTTCGGCGCCAGCGCCAGATAGATCACCGCCTGCGCCAGCGCCAGTTCGCCCTCGGGACTGCCCAGCCGTTCGAAAAGAGCCCATGCGTCGAGGCAGTGACGCTGTGCAGCCGGATCGGCCAGCCCGATATCCTCGATCGCCATGCGGGTGATGCGGCGGGCCAGATAGCGCGGATCCTCGCCGCCCTCCAGCATCCGCGCCAGCCAGTAGAGCGCGGCATCCGGATCGCTGCCGCGAACGGATTTGTGCAGGGCCGAAATCAGGTTGAAATGTTCATCGCCCGACTTGTCGTATTTCGCCGCGCGCTTCATCAGCCGTTTGGCCATGGCCTGGGCATCGACGGGCGCGGCGGTCTTCCACGCGGCCACCTGTTCGACCAGGTTCAGCGCCGCACGGCCATCGCCATCGGCCATGTCCAGCAGGGCCTCGCGCGCCTGCGCGGTCAGCGGCAGCTTGCGGCCCAGTTCCGCCTCGGCCCGCTGCGTCAGCCGTTCCAGATCGGCCTGGCCCAGCCGTTCCAGAACGATCACCTGCGCGCGAGACATGAGCGCGGCGTTGAGTTCGAAAGACGGGTTTTCGGTCGTGGCGCCGACCAGAAGGATCGTGCCGTCCTCCATGTGCGGCAGAAAGCTGTCCTGCTGCGCCTTGTTGAAGCGGTGGATTTCATCCACGAACAGCAATGTGCCGCGCCCCTGCTGCCGGCGCAGCTTGGCCGCCTCGAAGACCTTGCGCAGTTCCGGAACGCCCGAAAAGATGGCGCTGATCTGGACGAAGGCCAGATCGGTTTCGTCGGCAAGAAGCCGCGCGATGGTGGTCTTGCCCACGCCAGGCGGCCCCCAGAGGATCAGCGAGGACAGGCTGCCCGCTTCCAGCATCGAACCCAATGGCCCTTCCGGCGCCAGAACCTTGTCCTGGCCGATCACATCCTCCATGCGCACCGGGCGGATGCGATCGGCCAAAGGTCTTGCCGCCGGCGATTGCGGCGGCTCGGCGGTTGCGGGCGTGTCGAAAAGGTCGGCCATTTCGGCGCCCATCCTAGGCCCGCGGACCCGCGCCGAACAGCCCCCTTCGACTGCCTCGGATCAGTGCATCTTGGGCGTCAGGTCGATCGACACGCACTGGAAGTCTCCATCGTCGATCCACATCCTGCGGCCGATCGCCTCGGCATCCAGCCCGCAGCGGCCATACCAGCGCGGCCAGGTCGCCCCGGTCAGCGCGATCAGCCGCGACGCGCCCAGTTCCCGGGCCGATCCGGTCATGGCCTCGACCATCTTGAAGTGAACCTTGCGACGATAGGTTTGCGGGATCGAATGACTGACGAAAACGCGCGAGCATTCCCAGGTCTGTTCGTCGATGGGCGCCTCGGCGAACAGCAGATCCTGCGGGATCGACCCGCCCAGAATGCCCTTTTGCGCATCGCGGATCATGTAGCTGTAGATACCGCAGCGCGCGATCGTCGGCGTCAATCGGATGCCCGCCAGAACCTCGCCGCGGTCGTGGATCGCGATCCAGCGGCTTTGAGGCGTATCATACTGGTCGAATTCCATATCCTCGGATTCGGGCAGATCCCAGTTCTTCTGGATGATGAAACTCTGCTTGCGGGCGCGGAACAGATTGGCGAACAATTCGCCATGGTTGTGCAGGTTCGAGAAGGAAAGTGTAGTCGTCTGCATTTTACGTACTCCTGGGGTGTGAGGTGTCCCCTCACCGCCTCACGGATCCCCTGGGCAAACGCCTACAACAGACGGTATTCCTTGGCCCTCTGCAGCGCCTCGGCAGTCGTCCGGGCCTTCAATCTTTCGCGGACCGAGATCAGACGTGCCTTGAACGCGCTTTCGGTAATGCCAAGTTTGGCTGCCGCCGCTGCGTGACGATCGCCCTCCGCGATGCAACGAAGGGCTTCTTTCTGAGCCTTGGTCAGGCTCGCCGGCGGCTCCGTGATTTCGTGAAGCCGACGTACGGTGGTCGAGATCTCGGCGATCTCGTCATCGATGAATTCTCTGTCGTCGCGCGCAAAACTGGCGATCGTGCGCGAGGAAATCGGGCCGCAGGACAGGGTCAGCCCGAAGGTCAGTCCGTGATCGGCCGCGTCCTTGAGGATATTGAAGGGATCAGGGATCGGCAGGCTTGACCAGCGACAGGCCCCCGTCGTCGAAAACCCCCAGGCGATTGTCGGGTCACGCAGTGCGTAGCCGTTGGCGGAATAGAATTCCGACCATTCATCGGAATAGGTCTGAAATTGCATGAGAGGAGCGGCAAAACGGATGTGCAGTCCGACAAAATAGCCGGATGGGGCGGTCTTGCCCAGTTTCCGCAAGGCGGCATTTATGTCTGCGCGTGATGACATGGCTTTTTAGACAAATTGTTTTCCGATACGTCAACGTGCACACTAGTCATGGCGCAGAATAGTTGCCATAGCGTTAATCCGTTGGAGCCGGTTGTATGAGCCTTGACGGCCAATCGTCATCTCTGGCCGACAGGCTTCACCAGCAATTGCTGGCGCTTTATCAACGGGGCGATCTGGATCACGCAGAATTCGACGAGGCCTGGGCGGCGATAAAATGTCACATCCTCGCGCCACATTCGGGACTTAACGCTGCGGAAAGCAACAAAAATACCCCGCCGCCGGTGTGGCAACGGGGTCTCTGATTCGGTGATCGTGCGACTTTACTGATCGTCGCTCACAGCCGATTCGGCTTCCAGACGCGCCCGATCAGACGAACCTTTGGCCGACGGGTCGCGGTCGACCAGTTCGATGATCGCCATCGGGGCCATGTCGCCGTAACGGAAGCCGGCCTTCAAGACGCGGACATAACCGCCCTGACGATCCTTGTAGCGGGCACCCAGTTCGTCGAACAGCTTGGCGACGTGGCCGTCCTGCTTCAGTTGGGCCGCGGCCTGACGGCGGGCATGAAGGTCGCCGCGCTTGGCCAGCGTGATCATCTTTTCGACGATCGGACGGAGTTCCTTGGCTTTTGGCAGGGTGGTCTTGATCTGCTCGTGCTCGATCAGCGAGCCAGCCATGTTGGCGAACAGCGCCTTGCGGTGTTCGTGGGTACGGTTGAGGCGGCGATAGCCGCGGGCGTGACGCATGATGTTCTCCTACAGCGTGTTTTGCTTTGTCCGGCAACCCATGCGTGCGGGTCGCTCTCCTTGGGGCGGATGCCCGGTCACAGGCGGGGACGGTGCCCCCGCCCTCTTGCTCAGAACTGGTCGTCGAACCGCTTGGCCAGATCCTCGATGTTCTCCGGCGGCCAATCGACCACGTCCATGCCCAGATGCAGGCCCATGCCCGACAGCACTTCCTTGATCTCGTTCAGGGATTTGCGGCCGAAATTCGGCGTCCGCAGCATCTCGGCCTCGGTCTTCTGGATCAGATCGCCGATATAGACGATGTTGTCGTTCTTCAGGCA
>NZ_DHXG01000002.1:1410-17533 GCF_002413585.1 Paracoccus sp. UBA5162 | reverse complement strand
GTCGTTCTTCAGGCAGTTGGCCGAGCGCACCGACAATTCCAACTCGTCCACCTTCTTCAGCAGGCGCGGATCGAATTCCAGGCCGTCGTCGTTGTCCTGGCGGTTGGCCGATTCCGGTTCGTCGAAATTGACAAAGACCGACAATTGATCCTGAACGATGCGCGCGGCATAGGCCACGGCGTCTTCCGGGGTCAGCGAGCCGTCGGTCTCGATCTTCATGGTCAGCTTGTCATAGTCCAGCACCTGACCCTCGCGGGTGGGCGTGACTTCGTAGCTGACCCGCTTGACCGGCGAGAAGATGGCGTCGATCGGGATCAGGCCGATGGGCGCGTCTTCGGGTCGGTTCTTGTCTGCAGCGACATACCCCTTGCCGGTGGCTACGGTCAGTTCCACGTTCAGATCCGCGCCGTCATCCAGGTGACAAATCACATGGTCGCGGTTCAGGACGGTAATGCCGGCCGTTTCCTGAATGTCGCCGGCCTTGACCTCGCCCGGACCCTTGGCGGCCAGGGTCAGTCGCTTGGGCCCCTCGACATCCATCTTCAACGTCACGCCCTTGAGATTCAGCACGATGTCGGTCACGTCCTCACGGACGCCCGCCACGCTGCTGAATTCATGCAGCACATTGTCGATCTGAACCGAGGTGATCGCGCCGCCCTGCAGCGAGGACAGCAGAACCCGGCGCAGCGCGTTGCCCAGCGTCAGGCCGAAGCCCCGCTCCAGCGGTTCGGCGACCAGCGTCGCTGTCCGGGTCGCATCGGCGCCCGGCCTGACGACAAGCTGTGTCGGCTTGATAAGTTCGGCCCAATTCTTGTGGATCATGGATGTGCCTCCATTCTTGTTTCCGTCCCATGACCAAGGCCGGAAACGCCCGAGGTGAAATGCGAAATGTCCGGACCGCGCAATCGACACGCGGTCCGGCTTGTTAATGATCCAGGATCAGACGCGGCGACGCTTGGGCGGGCGGCAACCGTTATGGGCGATTGGCGTCACGTCGCGGATAGCGGTGATATTGAAGCCTACGGCAGCCAGCGCGCGCAGGGCCGATTCACGTCCCGAACCGGGTCCCTGAACCTCGACCTCCAGCGTCTTCACGCCGTGTTCCTGCGCCTTGCGGCCAGCATCCTCGGCAGCCATCTGGGCAGCGTAGGGCGTTGATTTGCGCGACCCCTTGAAGCCCATCGTGCCGGCCGAAGACCACGCGATCGCGTTGCCCTGGACATCCGAGATCAGGATCTTGGTATTGTTGAAGCTGGAGTTCACATGCGCCACGCCGGTGGCGATGTTCTTGCGCTCCTTGCGCTTCATGCGGGTCTTGTCACGTGCCATTGTCCGTCCCCCTACTTCTTCTTGCCGGCGATCGGCTTCGCCGGGCCCTTGCGGGTGCGGGCATTGGTATGGGTGCGCTGGCCACGGACCGGCAGCCCGCGGCGGTGACGCAGACCGCGATACGACCCCAGGTCCATCATGCGCTTGACGTTCATCTGCACCTCGCGGCGCAGATCGCCCTCGACCGTCAGGTTGCCGTCGATATATTCGCGGATTTGCAGAACTTCGGCATCAGAAAGATCGTTGACGCGGCGCGCACGGTCGATGCCGACGGCTTCGCAGATCTGTTCGGCATACATCGGGCCGATGCCATGGATATAGGTCAGGGCGATGGGGACACGCTTCCCCGTCGGAATGTTGACGCCAGCGATACGAGCCACGCGTTTTCCTTTTCCAGTTGCGATTCCGTAGCGCCGGAACCTTTTTTCACAACACAAGGCCCGAAAGCCAAGCCTTCGGGCCGGTCTATGGTCCACCCGGTTGCCGGGTGATTCTCTTGCGAGATGCCGTGATCTAAAGGCAGTTGCCCGCCCCGTCAAGGGCAGGCCAAGGAAAAGCCTTGACACGGGCGGATCATCCCGCCCGGCTCGATCTCAGACGTCGAAAGCGGCTGCGATCTGGCGCGAAACCTCATCGATATCGGCCAGGCCGTCGACGGGGGTCAGCTTGCCCTTCGCGTAATAATAGCCGATCAGCGGCGAGGTCTTCTTGTAATATTCCAGAAGCCGGGTCTTCAGGCTTTCCTCGTTGTCGTCGGCCCGGCGCTTGAGATCGGTCGATCCGCAGACATCGCAGATTCCAGGCTCTTTCGTCGGCTTGGTGTCGTCGTGATAGACCTCGCCACAATTGCCGCAGGTAAACCGGCCGGTGATCCGGCGCACCAGCGCCTCGTCATCAACGCGCATCTCGATCACGCTGTCCAGCGTCATGCCGGTTTCTTCCAGCAGATCGCCCAAAGCATCTGCCTGCGCCAATGTCCGGGGAAAACCGTCGAAGATGAAGCCGGTTCCGGCCTCGGACAGCTTCTCGCGGATCAGGCCGATCACGATTTCGTCGGTGACCAGTTCGCCACGATCCATGACCTCGGCCACGCGCTGCCCCATCCCGGTGCCCGAGGTCCGGGCCTCGCGCAGCATGTCGCCGGTGGACAACTGTATCATGCCCCGCCCCTCGACCAGCCGCCGCGCCTGCGTGCCCTTGCCGGCGCCGGGCGGCCCCAGAAGAATGATGTTCGTCGTCATGAAAGCCCGTCCCCCTCGGCTGGCTGTTTGTCAGTCAGTCTCAGCGACGCGACGGCGTGCGCCGCGGCTTCGCCGTCCCCGGCTTGCGTTTACCACGCAGTTGGGATTTCTCAATCAGGCCTTCATATTGGTGGGCCAGCAGATGGCTCTGGATCTGGTTGATCGTGTCCATCGTGACAGAAACCACGATCAGCACCGAGGTGCCGCCGAAATAGAACGGCACGGACCATTGCGCACGGATGATCTCGGGCAGCAGGCCCACGCCAGCCAGATAGGCCGAGCCGAGCACCAGCACGCGATTGACCACGTAATCCAGATATTCCTCGGTCCGCTTGCCGGGGCGGATGCCGGGAATGAAGCCGCCCTGATTTTTAAGGTTGTCCGCCACGTCGTCGGATTTGAAGCTGACGTTCTGGGTATAGAAGTAGGTAAAGAAGACGATCATCGCCGCGAAGAAGATCAGGTAAAGCGGCTGACCCGGTCCGAAATAGGCCAGGATCGTGGACATGACCGGCCCGGTCTGGTTGCCCGAGAAGGTCGAGATCGTGACCGGCAGCAGCAGCAGCGAACTGGCGAAGATGGCCGGGATGACGCCGGCGGGGTTGACCTTGATCGGCAGGTGCGAGGATTGCCCGTCATAGACCTTCATCCCCACCTGACGGCGCGGATACTGGATGCGGATCTTGCGCAAGGCGCGTTCCATGAAGACGACGAACGCAACCACGGCGACGACCATCACGATGACGCCCAGGATGACCGGGGTCGAGATCGCCCCGGTACGGCCCTGTTCGAAGAAACGTGCCAAGGCGGCGGGAATCTCGGCGACGATGCCCACGAAGATGATCAGCGAAATTCCGTTGCCGATACCGCGTGCGGTGATCTGTTCGCCCAGCCACATCAGGAACATCGTGCCGCCGACCAGCGTGATCACGACCGAAGCCTGAAAGAAGATTCCCGGCTCGTGCGCCAGACCGCCGGCCTCAAGGCTTTTCGCAAGTCCGAAGGCCTGGAACAGCGCCAGAAGCACGGTGCCATAGCGGGTATACTGATTGATCTTCTTGCGCCCCTGCTCGCCCTCTTTCTTCAACTGTTCCAGCGAGGGCACCATCGATGCAAGAAGCTGCACGATGATCGAGGCCGAGATGTAGGGCATGATCCCAAGCGCAAAGACGCCCATCCGCCCAAGCGCGCCGCCGGTGAACATCGACAGGATGCCGCCGATACCCGATTGCGCCTGTTCCATGAAATTGCGCAGGGCCGAGCCGTCAATGCCCGGAACCGGAATATAGGTGCCCAGACGATAGATGATCAGCAGGCCGATCGTGAACCAGATGCGCTGGCGAAGTTCGGTGGCCTTGCCCAGTGCCCCCCAGGAGAGGTTCGCGGCCATCTGTTCTGCGGCTGACGCCATGTGTTTTCCGTCCCGTCTCATGACAGCGCCGCCGACCCGTTTCCGGGGACCGGCGGCGCCAGGAAATGCTGATTGCTATCTATGGGCCGCGCGGGCCCCGTTCAACAGCTTATTCCGCAGCCGCCGGGGCCGCCGGCAAGGTCACCTTGCCGCCCGCCTTCTCGACCGCCTCGACGGCCGCTTTCGACGCGCCGGTGACGGTGATGTTCAGCGCCGCCTTCAGTTCGCCCTTGGCCAGCAGGCGGACGCCGTCCAGCTTTCGGCGCACGATGCCGGAGGCGACCAGCGACTCCTCGGTCACCTCGGCCTTCGTGTCCAGCTTGCCCGCATCGACAAAGCCCTGAAGCTGGCCCAGATTGATGACCGCGAAGCTCTTGGCATTCGGCTTGGTAAAGCCACGCTTGGGCAACCGGCGATACAGCGGCATCTGGCCGCCCTCGTATCCGTTCAGGGCCACGCCCGAGCGCGATTTCTGGCCCTTGATACCGCGGCCGGCGGTCTTGCCCTTGCCAGAGCCGGGCCCGCGCGCAACGCGCTTCTTCTTGCGGTTCGCGCCGTCATTGTCGCGAATTTCGTGCAGTTTCATGTCGCTTCTCCTTCGCCGGACTCATCCCCGAAGCGAAACAGGACGGCCACGGCATGTCTTGGCTGGTGAATCAATGTGCTCTTGTGCACCGCGGGCTGATACAGAAGCTACAGGCCGCGGTCAAGTCGCTGGCGCAACCGCTTGTGTTTTGATCGCGCGACATCCCCCGCCATTCGGATCAATTTCCATTCATCCGGTCTCGGCCATGCATGCGCATCTCGGACCCCCAACCGCGATCGCGCTTTTCGTCCAGCCCGCCGATGCCGCCGAATGCCCGCCCGAACCGCTGACGATGGCCACGCCCGAGCCGCCAGAGGGCGCACGCAAGCCCCGCACCGCGCCACGATACCAAAGCCATCAGACTTCAACTGACGCGTGAATTTCCGCCGATGCACTACTTCTTCTGGATGTATTCTTTGACATGCAAGTCCCTGCGACAAAAAACAAAATTATCAAAAAGACAATTGACGGGACAGATAATTCGCGCCAAACAACACGCATTCACGAGTAACTTCGACAGAATGAATCGAGGATTTTATGAAGTTTTCCGGATTGATTGCGGCGGTGTTCGCCGCCTCGACGACCTTTGCCGCCACGATCCAGGCCGCCACCCTGATCGACAATTCGAACACGGCCTACTACAATAACAGCATCGGGCGTGCGCTGGATGGCACCAATCCCTACGCGGGCAGCTTCATGTTTCCCAGGCCGGGCAAACGGCCCGCCAGCGATTTCACGGTCACGTCTGAGCCGGATTTGTCCTCTGCGCAGGCAACGCTTGGCAATTGGCTGACCGACCCGTTGAATCCCGGTGGCACCTGGACGAGAAACCCGGTCAGCATCCGCAAGCATTGGCGCAAGAATACCGAAACCGCGATCATCTATACGCTGGACGCGGGCCTCGGCGGCATTGCCAATGCCATGGCCTCGATCTCGGTCAATAATGGCGCCTATGTCTGGCTGAACGGAAAATTCCTGGGTGGCCTGACCTCTCCCGGCAAGAACAGGAACATGAAGACGCTGGCCCTGGAACTGGGCCCCATCGACGCCGGCATGAACTATCTTCAGGTTCTCCGCGAGGATCACGCGGGCACACGGCGCTATTCGATCAATGTCAGCGGCGATTATATCGACCAGCAGGCCCTGTCGCCGGTGCCGCTGCCGGCTTCCGGCCTGCTGTTGTTCGGCGCGGCCGGCGGCCTCGCGATGTTCCGCCGCAAGGCCGCCTGAGCCCGCTTGCCAGGGCTGAATCAGGACACACCCCGGTCAGTCATAGCCGGGGCGGAATTGATTCGCGTTACCAGTTGAAAGGACCCCGTATCAACAGACAAGAACGCCCCGGATACCGATCCGGGGCGTCCCTGATTTCACTGCCGGTCTGCCCGGATCAGCCGCGTTCCTCGATGATCGTCACCAGATGCGGGATCTTGGCGACCATGCCGCGGATCGAGGGTGTATCCTCCAGCTCGCGAGTGCGGTTCATCTTGTTCAGGCCCAAGCCTTTCAGCGTTTCGCGCTGGATGGCGGGGCGGCGGATCGGGCTGCCGATCTGCTTGACGACGATGGTCTTGGCCATAATTCTCGCTCCTTACGCTCCGACGGCTTCGGCTTGCGCCTCGGCCGGCTTGTCGTTCGAGGCCAGGATGTCGGCCACCTTCTTGCCACGACGCTGTGCGACCGACCGGGGACTGGCCTCTTTCCTCAGGCCGTCCAGCGTGGCGCGGATCATGTTGTAGGGGTTCTGCGAGCCCAGCGATTTCGCCACGACGTCCTGAACACCCAGCATCTCGAAAACGGCGCGCATCGGACCGCCGGCGATGATCCCGGTGCCCGGAACGGCGGTCCGCATCACCACGCGGCCGGCGCCATGGCGTCCCTCGATATCGTGGTGCAGGGTGCGGCCGTCCCGCAGCGGCACACGCATCATGTTGCGCTTGGCCTGTTCGGTCGCCTTGCGGATCGCCTCGGGAACCTCCTTGGCCTTGCCCTTGCCGAAACCGACACGGCCGCGCTGGTCGCCGACGACGACCAGGGCCGCAAAGCCAAAGCGCTTGCCGCCCTTGACGGTCTTCGACACCCGGTTGATCGCGACCAGGCGATCGGCGAATTCCGGGTTCTCTTCGCGAGGCTGGCGGCCGCCCCGGCGATTGTCACGTTCTGCCATCAGGCATTCCTTCATATCGGGCGCGATCCGCGCCGTTGAAACCGATCCAGGTGGGCAGGAAACGCCCCCGGATCATCGGGGTGGCGCGGCCCTTTCGGACAGCGCCACCCGCAGCGATCAGAACTTCAGGCCGCCCTCGCGGGCGGCATCGGCCAGAGCCTTCACCCTGCCGTGGAAGATGAAGCCGCCACGGTCGAACACGACTTCCTCGACACCGGCTTTCTTCGCGCGTTCGGCGATGGCCGTGCCGATCTTGGCGGCGGCCTCGACGTTGTTCTTTCCGACCAGGCCGAAATCCTTCTCCAGCGTGCTGGCCGAAGCCAAAGTCACGCCCTTCAGGTCGTCGATGACCTGAACAGAGATGTTCTTGGAGGAACGGTGGACCGACAGGCGCGGCCGACCGCTGTTTTCGGCCCGCAATTTGTTCCGCACGCGCAGGCGGCGCTTCTGGAACAGCTGTTGCTTTTTCAGTGCCATTTCATGCGCCCCTTACTTCTTCTTGCCTTCCTTGCGGAAGACATATTCGCCCTTGTAGCGAATGCCCTTGCCCTTGTAGGGCTCGGGCTGGCGCCACTCGCGGATATTGGCCGCGACCTGGCCGACCAGCTGCTGGTCAATGCCTTCCACTACGATTTCGGTCTGCTTCGGCGCGGTGATCGTGACGCCGTCCGGGGTCTCGAAATTCACCTCGTGGCTATAGCCCAGGGACAATTTCAGGGTCTTGCCCTGCATCTGCGCCCGGTAGCCCACGCCCTGAATCTCCAGTTCCTTCTTGAAGCCGTCCGACACGCCGACCGTCAGGTTCTCGACCATCGAACGGGTCATTCCCCATTGCTGGCGCGCGCGCTTCGACGAGCCGCGCGGCTTGACCGCGACGGCGCCGTCTTCCAGGACCAGATCGACGTCATCGGTCGCGGTGAAACTGCGGGCGCCTTTCGGGCCCTTCACCTCGATCGTCTGACCCTTCACTTCGGCCGTCACGCCCTTGGGCAGTTCGACCGGCTTCTTACCAATCCGAGACATCTGCTGCCCTCCTCAGAATACGGTGCAGAGAACTTCGCCGCCGACATTGGCGTTGCGAGCCGCTGCATCCGACATGACACCCTTGGGGGTCGACACGATCGAAACGCCCAGGCCCTGGCGGACCTGCGGGATTTCCCGGGCGCCGGCATAGACGCGGCGGCCCGGTTTCGACACGCGCGACAATTCCCGGATCACCGGGGTGCCGTCGTGGTATTTCAGGCCGATTTCCAGCTCGTTATGGCCTTCATCGGTCGTCACTTCTTCATAACCGCGGATGTAGCCTTCCGCCTTCAGCACGTCCAGAACCCAGGCCCGAAGCTTGGAGGCCGGGGTGCGAACGGTCGATTTGCCACGCATCTGAGCGTTGCGGATGCGGGTCAGCATATCGCCGAGAGGATCGTTCATGTTCATTTTCGCCCCCTTACCAGCTCGATTTGACCAGACCGGGGATCTGACCTTGCGAGCCAAGCTCGCGCAGCATGATCCGCGACAGTTTCAGTTTGCGGTAATACGCGTGCGGACGCCCGGTCAGTTGGCACCGGTTGTGCAGCCGCGTGGCCGAGGAATTGCGCGGCAGGTCGGCCAGCTTCAGCGAAGCCTTGAACCGCTCTTCCATCGGGCGGGACTGGTCGTTGATGACCTCTTTCAGGGCCGCGCGCTTCTGGGCGTATTTCGCCACCATGCGCTCGCGCTTCTTCTCGCGCTCGACCATCGATTTCTTTGCCATATCTCTTTCCCTCCGCGATCAGCTGTTGAACGGCATGTTGAAATGCTTCAACAGCGACTTCGCTTCCGCGTCGGTCGTCGCGGTGGTGCAGATGATGATGTCCATCCCCAGAACTTCGTCGACCTTGTCGAAGTTGATTTCCGGAAACACGATGTGCTCTTTCAGGCCCATGGCGTAATTGCCACGACCGTCGAAAGAGGTGCCCTTGACGCCGCGAAAGTCGCGGACGCGGGGCAGCGCGATGTTGATCAGGCGGTCCAGGAATTCATACATCCTGTCGCCGCGCAGCGTGACCTTGGCACCCAGCGGCATCTCTTCGCGGACGCGGAAACCGGCGATCGAGTTCTTGGCCTTGGTGATGACGGCTTTCTGACCGGCGATCAGCGACAGCTCTTCGGCGCCCTGCTTGACCTTCTTGGTGTCCTTCACGGCCTCGCCGATACCCATGTTCAGGACGATCTTGTCCAGACGCGGGATCTGCATGTCGTTCTTGTAGCCGAATTCTTCCTTCAGCGCGGGCTTGATCGTCTCGCGGAACTGCGTCTTCAGGCGCGGCTGGTATTTGGTTGCGTCCAGCATCAGATCACGTCTCCCGTGGTCTTGGCGAAACGGACCTTCTTGCCATCTTCCTCGCGGAAGCCGACGCGGGTCGCTTTGCCGTTCTTGTCCATCAGTGCCAGGTTCGACAGGTCGATCGGCATGGCCTTGGGCACGCGGCCGCCCTGGCTGTTCTGCGACTGGCGGGTGTGGCGGATCGCGATGTTGACGCCGTCCACGATGGCCTTGTTGTCCTTGGGCATGACGGACGTGATTTCGCCCTGCTTGCCCTTGTCCTTGCCGGCCAGCACGACGACCTTGTCGCCCTTCTTCAGCTTGGCAGCCATCACAGCACCTCCGGCGCGAGCGAGATGATCTTCATGAAGTTCTTGGCGCGCAGTTCACGCACGACCGGTCCGAAGATCCGGGTGCCGACCGGCTCGCCCTGGTTGTTCAGGATAACGGCGGCGTTGCGGTCGAAGCGGATCGAGGTTCCGTCCTCGCGCTTCACTTCCTTGGCGGTCCGAACGACGACGGCCTTGCGGACATCGCCCTTCTTGACGCGGCCCCGCGGAATGGCTTCCTTGACGGAGACGACGATGATGTCGCCCACCGACGCATAGCGACGATGCGAGCCACCCAGGACCTTGATGCACTGCACCCGGCGTGCGCCGGAATTGTCAGCGACATCCAGATTGGTCTGCATCTGGATCATAGGTTTACTCCCGACCTTTGGGGACCGGCCCTTCCGGCCCCAGGGTTTCGATCATTTCTGATCTGTGATGAAGGACTTAAGCCGAGACGGCTTCGTCCGTCAGGACAGTCCAGCGTTTGGTCTTCGAGATCGGCGCGCATTCGGCGATGCGAACGGTGTCGCCGACCTTGAACCGGTTCTCCGCGTCATGGGCGCGGAACTTCTTCGACATCCGCACGGTCTTGTGCAGCAGCGGATGCTTGAAGCGGCGCTCGACCAGGACGGTGACGGTCTGCTCGTTCTTGTCCGAGACGACCTTGCCTTGCAGGATGCGTTTGGGCATGGGCCGGGCTCCTTAGTTCGAGGCAGCGGCGTCGGCCGCTTTCTGGTTCAGTATGGTTTTCACACGCGCCACGTCGCGGCGCACAGCGCGCATCCGGGCGGTATTTTCAAGCTGGCCTGTGGCCTGCTGGAAGCGCAGGTTGAAGGCCTCTTTCTTCAGCGCAACAAGCTGATCCTTCAGCTGGTCGGGCGTCTTCGATTTCAGTTCCTGCGCGTCCATGCGCGTCGTCCTTTCCCACATCACCGGAGAGCCCCGGATTGGCCGGGCCACCCTGATTCCGGTGGAGTTTCGTGATGAAGGCCTGCCCATACAGCCAGAGCCCGGTTCATGCAACCCCTTGCCGGCTTTTTCCGGCAAATGGCAAACCCCGCCGTTTCCGGCGGGGCGTATTGGTATCAGACGCGCCTCGGCGCGCGCGCCCTACCAGTCCTCGCGCGCGACGATGCGGGTCAGGACCGGCAGTTTCATCGCGCCCAGACGCAAGGCTTCGCGGGCGATGGTGTCGCTCACGCCGTCGATCTCGAACATGATCCGGCCCGGATGGACGCGGGCGGCCCAGAAATCGACTGAGCCCTTCCCCTTGCCCATCCGCACTTCGGTCGGTTTCGACGAGACCGGCACGTCCGGGAAGATCCGGATCCAGACCCGGCCCTGACGCTTCATGTGGCGGGTGATCGCACGGCGGGCCGCCTCGATCTGCCGGGCGGTCACGCGCTCGGGCTCGACCGCTTTCAGCGCGAAAGAGCCAAAGTTCAGATCGAACCCGCCCTTGGCGTTGCCGTGGATCCGGCCCTTGTGCTGTTTGCGGAACTTCGTCCGTTTCGGTTGCAGCATTGTTTCGTCTCCTTAGCGGGCGTCGCGGCGCGGACCACGCGGAGCCGGACCTTCCTGCGCCTCGGCGGCCTTGCGGTCGCGAGCCTGCGGGTCATGCTCCATGATCTCGCCCTTGAAGATCCAGACCTTCACGCCGATGATCCCGTAGGGGGTCATCGCCTCGGCCAGCGCATAATCGATGTCGGCGCGCAGCGTGTGCAGCGGCACGCGACCCTCGCGATACCATTCGGTCCGCGCGATCTCGGCGCCACCCAGGCGGCCGGCGACGTTCACCCGGATGCCCAGGGCACCCATGCGCATCGCGTTCTGAACCGAGCGTTTCATCGCACGGCGGAAAGACACCCGGCGTTCAAGCTGTTGCGCGATCGACTCGGCGACCAGCGCCGCATCGACTTCGGGCTTGCGGACCTCGACGATGTTCAGGTTCACGTCGCTCTTGGTGAAATTCGCAAGTTTCTTGCGCAGCACCTCGATATCGGCGCCCTTCTTGCCGATGATCACGCCCGGACGCGCGGCATGGATGGTCACGCGACACTTCTTGTGCGGACGCTCGATGATGACGCGGCTGATGCCGGCCTGCTTGGCCTCTTTCTTGATGAAGTCCCTGATCTTCAGGTCTTCCAGCAGAAGATCCCCATATTCCTTGTCATCGGCATACCAGCGGCTGTCCCAGGTGCGGTTGACCTGGAGGCGCATCCCGATAGGGTTGACTTTCTGACCCATTACGCTTGCTCCTCGACTTGGCGCACCTTGATGGTGATTTCCGAAAACGGCTTCATGATCTTGCCGTAGCGGCCGCGCGCCCGCGGACGCCCACGCTTCATCACCAGATTCTTGCCGACCCAGGCTTCGGCAACGACCAGGTTGTCGACGTCGAGGCCGTGGTTGTTCTCGGCATTCGCGATGGCCGATTGCAGGCATTTCTTCACGTCGCCGGCGATGCGCTTGTGCGAGAAGGTCAGATCGGCCAGGGCGCGATCCACCTTCTTGCCGCGGATCAGCTGAGCCACCAGATTCAGCTTCTGCGGCGAGGTGCGAAGCATCTTGGTCTTCGCGAAAGCCTCGTTCTCCGCCACGCGGCGCGGATTTGTTTCCTTACCCATGACGATTACTTCCTCTTGGCTTTCTTGTCCGCCGCGTGACCGTAATAGGTCCGGGTGGGCGAGTATTCACCGAATTTCTGGCCGATCATCTCTTCGGAGACATTCACGGGGATATGCTTATGCCCGTTATAGACGCCGAAGGTCAGACCCACGAATTGCGGCAGGATGGTCGAGCGGCGCGACCAGATCCTGATGACGTCGGATTTTCCGGATTCGCGGGCTTTTTCCGCTTTCTTGAGCACATAGGCATCAACAAAGGGGCCCTTCCAAACAGAACGTGCCATAGCTTAACGCCCCTTCTTCTTCGCGTGACGCGAACGCAAGATGTACTTGTCGGTCGCCTTGTTCGAGCGGGTCTTCTTGCCCTTGGTATCCTTGCCCCAGGGCGTGACCGGCGTGCGGCCGCCCGAGGTGCGGCCCTCACCACCACCATGCGGGTGGTCGATCGGGTTCATGGCGACACCGCGAACCGAAGGACGGATGCCCTTGTGGCGGTTGCGACCGGCCTTGCCCAGGTTCTGGTTCGAATGATCGGCATTCGACACCGCGCCGATGGTGGCCATGCATTCCTGGCGCACCATCCGCAATTCGCCCGAGGACAGGCGGATCTGGGCATAGCCGCCATCGCGACCGACGAATTGGGCATAGGTGCCCGCCGAACGCGCGATCTGGCCACCCTTGCCGGGCTTCAGTTCGACGTTGTGGACGATCGTGCCGATGGGCATGCCGCTGAAGGGCATGGCATTGCCCGGCTTCACATCGACCTTGGTGCCGGCGACGATCTTGTCGCCCATGGCCAGACGCTGCGGCGCCAGGATATAGGCCCGCTCGCCGTCTTCATAGCTGATCAGCGCGATGAAGGCGGTGCGGTTGGGATCGTATTCGATCCGCTCGACAATGCCCGTCACATCGACCTTGTTGCGCTTGAAATCGACGATGCGATACAGGCGTTTCGCCCCGCCGCCCTTGCGGCGCATGGTGATCCGTCCGGTGTTGTTCCGACCGCCCTTCTTCGTCAGACCCTCGGTGAGGGATTTGACGGGGCGACCTTTCCAAAGCTCCGAACGGTCGATCAGAACCAGCCCGCGCTGGCCAGGCGTCGTCGGTTTGTACGACTTCAATGCCATCTTTCTGTCTTCCGTTGCTCTGGACCGATCTGGTCCGTTTCAGTCAAACGATTGCGGCCCCGGCTGGTCCGGGGCCGCGCAATCGCGGCCGTCGATCAAAGTCCGGTCGAGACGTCGATCGAGTTGCCCTCTTCCAGGGTCACATAGGCCTTTTTCACGTCGCTGCGGCGACCAAGCTGGCCGCGAAAGCGTTTCTGCTTGCCCTTGGTGATGGTGGTGTTGACCGCCTTCACCTTGACGCCGAACAGGGCCTCGATCGCGTCCTTGATCTGCGGCTTGCTGGCATCCTTGGCGACCTGGAAGACAACGCCGTTGTTCTCCGAGGTCATCGTGGCCTTTTCGGTGATGACCGGTTTCACGATCACATCGTAATGTTCTGCTTTCGCGCTCATTTCAGACGAGCCTCCAGAGCTTCGACACCCGCCTTCGTGATCACCAGCGTGTCACGCTTGAGGATGTCATAGACATTCGCGCCGATCGAGGGCAGGACGTCCACGCCATCGAGGTTGCGCGCGGCGCGGGCAAAGCCCTCGTTCACGTCCGAACCGTCGATGACCAGCACCCGCTTCCAGCCGTTTTCCCGGACGGCCTTGGCAACGGCCGAGGTCTTGGCGTCGTCGAGGTTCAGATCCTCGACGATCACCAGTTCGCCGGCGGTGGCCTTGGCGGACAGGGCATGTTTCAGGCCAAGCGCGCGCACCTTCTTGGGCAGATCAAAGGCGTGGCTACGCGGGGTCGGACCCTTGTAGGTGCCGCCGTGACGGAAGATCGGCGCCTTCTTGGACCCGTGGCGCGCACCGCCGGTGCCCTTCTGGCGATAGATCTTCTTGGTCGAATAGCTGACATCCGACTTGCCCAGCACCGAATGCGTGCCGGCCTGCGCCTTGGCGCGCTGCCAGCGGACAACGCGCTGCAGGATGTCGCCGCGCGGCTCCAGCCCGAAGACCTCGTCGGCCAGCTCGATGGACCCGGCCCTGCCAGAGTCCAGCTTGATCACATCGAGTTTCATTCCTTGTCTCCTTCGGGCGCGCCGTCGGCCGAACCAGCGGACTGGTCGGCATTGGGATCGGCTGCGGCCTTGTCGGCGTCGATCTGCGCCTCGGCTTCCTTCAGCGCGGCCTCTTCTGCGGCGGCGGCTTCGGCAGCGGCAGCCTCGCGGGCGGCCTCTTCCTCGGCGGCGGCGGCGGCGGCGGCTTCCTCGGCGGCGCGATGAGCAGCCTCGGCGGCCGATTTCAGCGCGGCGGGATAGATCACGTTGTCAGGCAGCGCCTTCTTGACCGCGTCCTTGATCGTGACCCAACCACCCTTCGAGCCGGGAACCGAGCCCTTGACCATGATCAGACCGCGATCGGAATCGGTGCGCACGACCTGCAGGTTCTGGGTCGTGACGCGCACTGCGCCCAGGTGGCCCGCCATCTTCTTGCCCTTGAACACCTTGCCCGGATCCTGGCACTGGCCGGTCGAGCCGTGCGAGCGGTGGCTGATCGACACACCGTGGCTGGCGCGCAGACCGCCGAAATTGTGCCGCTTCATGGCACCGGCAAAGCCCTTGCCGATCGAGGTTCCGGCGATGTCCACGAACTGGCCGGCAAAGTAATGGTCGGCCGTGATCTCTTCGCCCACATTGATCAGGTTTTCTTCGGCCACGCGGAATTCCGCGATCTTGCGCTTGGGCGCGACCGAGGCCTTGGCGAAATGACCGCGCATCGCGGCGGTCGTGCGCTTGGCCTTGGCCACACCGGCGCCCAGTTGCACGGCGGCATAGCCGTCACGCTCGACGGTGCGCTGATCGACGACCTGAAGGCTGTCCAGTTGCAGGACGGTGACGGGAACCTGACGACCATCCTCGAGGAACAGGCGCGTCATGCCCAGTTTCTTGGCGATAACACCAGTACGCAGCATGGGTTACCTCCTTACACCTTGATCTCGACATCCACGCCGGCGGCGAGGTCGAGCTTCATCAGCGCGTCAACCGTCTGCGGCGTCGGGTCAACGATGTCCAGCAGGCGCTTGTGGGTGCGGATCTCCCACTGGTCGCGCGACTTCTTGTCGATATGCGGGCCACGCAGGACGGTGAATTTCTCGATCTTGTTCGGCAGCGGGATCGGGCCGCGGACGGTCGCGCCCGTGCGCTTGGCGGTGTTGACGATTTCCTGGGTGCTGGCATCCAGCACGCGGTAATCGAACGCCTTCAGCCGAATTCGGATATTCTGACTTTGCATCGTCATCCCTCGGTCTCTGAGGGTTTCAGTCGAGAGGCTGACCACGCACCACGCGGGGCCAGCGTCGGACCGTATGAAAAACTGCAAGGCCGCCCCCTTAGCGGACGGCCCTGGCCACGGCAAGCGATTCTTGATGCATCGGTTGCGATGGCGCGCTTATGCGGAAAACCGGCGACGCCGTCAACCCTCGACAAGGCATTGCCCCGGACAATGCGGCGCCCATGTCGAAAGTCGCCGAAACCTCGCCTTCCGGCCGTCGGGGCGCGACCATGCGCCGCGCCATTCCCGGCATCGTCTGTATCGCAAAAGGCCCGCCCTTTCCGGGGCGGGCCTTTCATGTTGGCTTGCTGCGCGGGCGCGCAGTTGCGCGATCACTCGATGATCTTGGAGACCACGCCGGCGCCGACGGTGCGGCCGCCTTCGCGGATCGCGAAGCGCAGCTTTTCCTCCATCGCGATCGGCGCGATCAGCTCGACCTCGAACTTCAGGTTGTCGCCCGGCATCACCATCTCGGTGCCCTCGGGCAGCTTCACCGTGCCCGTCACATCCGTCGTGCGGAAATAGAATTGCGGCCGGTAATTGGCGAAGAACGGCGTGTGCCGGCCGCCCTCTTCCTTGGTCAGGATATAGGCCTCGGCCTCGAACCGGGTATGCGGCTTGACCGAACCCGGCTTGCACAGAACCTGGCCGCGCTCGACCCCGTCACGGTCGATGCCGCGCAGCAGCGCGCCGATATTGTCGCCCGCCTCGCCCCGGTCCAGCAGCTTGCGGAACATCTCGAC
>NZ_DHXG01000002.1:960-1104 GCF_002413585.1 Paracoccus sp. UBA5162 | reverse complement strand
CGGAACATCTCGACGCCCGTGCAGGTCGTCTTCCGGGTCGGGCGGATGCCGACGATTTCCAGTTCGTCGCCCACGTTCACCGCGCCACGCTCGACCCGGCCGGTCACGACCGTGCCCCGCCCCGAGATCGAGAACACGTCCTCG
>NZ_DHXG01000002.1:0-633 GCF_002413585.1 Paracoccus sp. UBA5162 | reverse complement strand
CGGCATCAGGAACGGCTGGTCCACCGCGCGCTCGGGCGTCGGGATGTAGTCGTCCACCGCCTTGATCAGTTCGCGGATCGAGTTCTCGCCGATCTCGGGATCACGGCCCTCCAGCGCCGCCAGCGCCGAGCCCTTGATGATCGGGATGTCGTCGCCCGGATAATCGTAGCTGGACAGAAGCTCGCGCACCTCCATCTCGACCAGTTCCAGCAGTTCCTCGTCATCGACCTGATCGACCTTGTTCAGGTAGACGACCATGTAGGGGATGCCCACCTGCCGGCCCAGAAGGATATGCTCGCGCGTCTGCGGCATCGGGCCGTCGGCCGCGTTCACCACCAGGATCGCGCCATCCATCTGCGCCGCGCCGGTGATCATGTTCTTGACGTAATCCGCGTGGCCCGGGCAATCGACATGCGCATAGTGACGCGCATCCGATTCGTATTCCACATGCGCCGTCGAGATCGTGATCCCCCGCGCCTTCTCCTCGGGGGCGCCGTCGATCTGGTCATAGGCGCGGAAATCGCCGAAATATTTCGTGATCGCCGCCGTCAAGGTCGTCTTGCCGTGGTCAACATGGCCGATCGTCCCGATATTGACGTGCGGTTTCGTCCGTTCAAACTTTGCCTTTGCCAT
>NZ_DHXG01000031.1:39821-42033 GCF_002413585.1 Paracoccus sp. UBA5162 | reverse complement strand
GAAGCGGTCAGGCCGAGGGCGGCAGCGAAAGTAGCGAATTTGGTCATGATCATGCTCCGTTTCGTTTGAAGGCTGCCGTCTCCGGCAACATCGATGCGACAGTTACACAATCCAGAACTCTTGAAAAGCAGCATCAATTCAAAATCTCCGAGGGGTTGTCTCTACTGTTGCATAATCGCCAACACCGCGCCGCCGCGATCGGTTCCTGCCCCTGCCCCGCCTCGCCGCAAGTGTTGCAAAGCTGCACTAGCCACGACGAAATACCTGCGACAAAACGAAAAATGTCGCCGCCGCAACGACGATCGACGGACCCGCCGGCGTATCCAGCCGCAAAGAGAACCACAGCCCCGCCGCAACCGCGCCGGCCGCGATCAGGGCGGCCGCCGCAGCCATTGCCTCGGGCGTGCGCGACAATCCGCGCGCCGCCGCCGCCGGCACGATCAACATGGCTGAAATCAGCAGCGATCCGACCACGCGAATCGACAGCGCGACCACCACCGCCAGGCTGATGGACAGCACAAGCCGTTCGATTCGCGGATCGATTCCCGCGGCCATTGCCAGTTCCTCGTTCAGCGTCGCCGTCACCAGTCGCTGCCACCGCCAGACCAGCAACGCCAGAACCAGCGCCGCGCCGCCCCAGATCAGCGCCAGATCAGGGCGGCCCACCGTCAGGATATCGCCAAACAGGAAACTGGTCAGGTCGGTCCGTGCAGATGGCACGAAACTGACGCCGACCAGCCCGACCGCCAGCGCCGAATGGGCCAGCACGCCCAGCATCGTGTCCATCGCCTGTCCCCGGCTCACCAGCGCCGAAACCGTCACGGCCATCGCCATCGCCGTCGCCAGCGTGCCCAGATAGATCGAGACACCGAAGGCCAGGCTGATTGCCACGCCCAGGATGGCCGCATGGGCCGTGGCGTCTCCGAAATAGGCCATTCGGCGCCAGACCACGAAACTGCCCAGAGGCCCGGCCACAACCGCCAGCCCCAATCCGGCCAGCAGCCCGCGGATGAAGAAATCGTCAAGCATCCGGGCTGGCGCCGCGCGGGTGGTGATGCGCCTGATCCACGGCATGATCATGGTCGTGATCGTGATCATGGCGATACAGCGCCAGCATGCCTTCCGCGCCGCCCCCGAACAGGGCGCGATATTCCGGCGCGCTGCTGACCTGCCGGGGCGAGCCCTCGCAGCAGACATGGCCGTTCAGGCAAATGACCCGGTCCGACGACCGCATCACGACCAGAAGATCATGACTGACCAGCAGCACCGCCGCGCCGGTCTGACGCCGCACCTCGTCGATCAGCTTGTAGAAGGCCACAAGGCCAGGCTGGTCCAGCCCCTGCGTTGGCTCGTCGAGAACCAGCAGATGCGGATCGTGCAGCAGCGCGCGGGCCAGCAGGACACGCTGGAATTGCCCGCCCGAAAGCTGGCTCAGCGGGCGGCGCTCCAGCCCCTCGACCCCGGTCCGCGCCAGGATGGCCGAGGCAGCGGCCGCATCGATACGCCGGGGCAGCGACAGGAAGCGACGGACATTCATCGGCATCGCGGTGTCGAGCTGCACCCGCTGCGGGACATAGCCGATCCGCAATCCGGCCTGCCGAACCACCTGCCCACCCGCCAGTGGCATATGCCCCAGCAATGCCCGCACCAGCGTCGATTTGCCCGATCCGTTCGGCCCGACCACCGTCACGACCTCGCCCGGATCGATGCGGAAATCGACATGCGACAGGACCGGCTCTTTCGTGCCGGGGCGCCAGATGGTCAGGTCGCGCGCCTCGATCAACGCGCTCATAGGGCGATCCTGTCGGTTGCGCAGGCCGGGCAAAGTCCCACGGCCTCGATCGTCGCGCGCTCGATGGCAAAGCCGGTCTTGCCGGCCAGATCGGCCAGGGCATCGCGGACCTGCGTGGCCGGAAACTCGGCCAGCCTGTCGCATTGGCGGCAGATGAAAAAGGCAGCAGGATGATCATGACCGGGATGCAGGCAAGCCGCGAAGGCGTTCAGCCGTTGCAGGCGGTGGGCCAGGCCGTGCCGGACCAGGAATTCCAGCGCGCGATAGGCCACGGGCGGCTGGTGCCCGAACCCGGCACCGGCCAGCCGCTGCAAGATGTCATAGGCGCCCATCGCGCGGTGCGATTCCAGCAGGATCTCCAGCGTGCGCCGCCGGACCGGAGTCAGCCGCCCGCCCCCGGCGGCGACACGCGCCTCGGCC
>NZ_DHXG01000031.1:0-39452 GCF_002413585.1 Paracoccus sp. UBA5162 | reverse complement strand
GTCGCCGGAACCTGATTGCTCATGTTATCTTATCACAAATTTATTTGACTTGTTACCTTGTAACATTGCATGAGGAGGGCCCGCAACTCGTTCGACGGTGTCACCTATGCGCTTTTCGGTTCTCATTGCGATCCTGATCGGCTTTGCCAGCCCTGCCTTGGCTGCACCGACAAGAATCGTCGCCGATACGCCTGTGACAGCCTCGCTTGTCCGGCAGGTCGCGGGCGATCTGGCAGAAATTCCGGTTCTGCTCCCAGCCGGATCCGATCCGCACAGCTATCAGTTGCGACCCTCGGATGCACGCGCCTTGCAGCAAGCCGACCTCTTGATCTGGGTCGGACCGGTTCTGACGCCCTGGCTGGATCGCGCCGCCGAATCGTTGAGCGCGGAGAGCCGCAATCTAGAGCTTGCCGCGCTGCCGGGTGTCCAGACCCGTGGCTACGGCAACGACGGCAACGATGGCAAGACCGATCCGCATCTATGGCTGGATCCCGACAATGCCGGTCTGTGGCTGGCTGCGATCGCCGAGGCCCTGGCCAGCCACGACGCAGGCAATGCGTCGCGCTATCGAAGCAATGCCCGAAGCGCGCAGCAGAGGATTGCCGCACTGGATCGGCAGATTGCGGCGGAACTGGCCCCCCTTTCGGGCAAGGCCTTTGTCGTCTTTCATGATGCCTATGGCTATTTCACCCGTCACTACGGCCTGAGTCCGGCGCTTGCCGTGACGCTGGGCGATGCCAGCGACCCTTCGGCCGCGCGGTTGCGAGATATCCGCAACCAGATCGCCGCAACCAACGCGATCTGCGCCTTCTCCGAATATGGACAGGATCCGCGTCGGATCGGGACAGTGATCGATGGCACCAATGCCCGGATCGCCGGAGAGTTTGACCTGCTGGGCCGGACGATGCCGCAAGGCCCCGATCTTTACTCGGACATCCTGAAAGGCATGGCCGACAACCTGATCGGCTGCCTGGGCAAAAGCTGACGCGGGGCACTTTATCGCGCAGAAGGATAATTCCGACTCTTTTACTTTGACATACCAGAGACATTTTGTCAGGATCTTAGGGAAGCATCACCCAGATCCAGGAGGCCAAGATGACCGCCATTCGTCCCGCCGATTTCACCCCGGCCAGCCCGCACCCCCTGTCCCGTCTGCCGCAGCATGATGCGACGCAGTTGACACGGGGCGGGAACCAGGCGCTGATCATCCTCGATGATCAAATCTATCAACTGCGGATCACGCGCGCGGGAAAGCTGATCCTGACGAAATGATCCACCCGGTCGGCATTCCCCCGGCGCCCGCCAGCGCCGGGCACGAGGTTCGGCCGAGATTGCGCCTGCGGTCGATGGGCGGACCTTCACGGTTTGCGCGGTTTCCCCGATGGCCGGCCGCCGCCGCCCGGCTTGCCCTTGAACGGCTTTGATCCGCCAAGCGGACGCCCGCCCTTGGCGCCGGGTTTTGCGCCCTGCGGCCTTGGCCCGGATTTCGCAAAGCTCCGCCGCGCGCCCTGCCCTTCGGCCGGCTTCGCCGCAAAGCCGCGGCGCGGACGGTCGCGGCCTTCCTCGCCTGTGCCATGTCCGGCGCGGTCATCCCCGGACATGGCGTTCTTCGGCGTCCTGTCGGCCGGCTTCCTGTCCCAGGGTTTGCCATCCTGCGAGAAGCGACCCTTGCCAGGCTTGCCGGCAAAACTGCGGCGCGGTCGGTCACCCTGATCGCCTTCCGTGCGAGGGCCGCGCGGACGGCCATCCTTGGTCCCGGGACTGCCCCCCCGCGAGGGACGATCCCCGGCGGATTTGTCGTCCGGGCCGCGCGCCGCACGATCGGCGAAAGCCGCATGGCCGCCCCGCCCTTCCGGTTTGCCGCGCGGACCACGCGGTCCCGTGCCATCCTCGCGGCGCGGCCGGTCCGGGCCGGCGCTGCGAAACGTCCGGCCCTCGGGCCGATCGCCCGACCGATCATCCGGCCTGCCACGCAGGGGGCGGTCGCCCGCGGCGCCACGCGGGCGCATCTCGCGGTCCTTCTCCTCGACCTCGCCGGTCAGCAACCCGCCCAGTTGATCGCGCAGCACCTTGCGCCTGACCTCGGACACCTGGTTTTTTTCCAGTCCCGCCAGCTTGAACGGGCCATAGCCGACGCGGATCAACCGGTTCACCTGCAAGCCGACATGGGTCATCGCGCGACGGATCTCGCGGTTCCGGCCTTCGCGGATGCCGACGGTCAGCCAGGCATTCGCCCCCTGCTGACTGTCCAGCCGAATCTCCATCGGCGCGAAATCCTCGCCATCGATGGTCGCGCCCCGTCGCAGGGGCGCGAAGGTCAGGTCGCTGGGATTGCCGTTCACCCGCACCCGGTAGCGGCGCAGCCAGCCGGTCGAGGGCAGTTCCAGCCGCCGCTTCAATTCGCCGTCATTGGTCAGCAGCAAAAGCCCTTCGGAGGTCAGATCCAGCCGCCCGATGCTCATCACCCGCGGCAGATCGCGGGGCAGCGCATCGAACACGGTCTGCCGGCCTTTTTCGTCCGAATCCGACGTGACCAGTCCGACCGGCTTGTAGTAGAGCCACAGCCGCGTATCCTGTTTCTCGTCCAGCTTCCGGCCATCGACCACGATCAGGTCCGTGGGCAGGACATCCAGGGCCGGGCTGTCGATCTTTTGCCCGTTTACCGTCACCCGGCCCTCGCGGATCATCCGTTCGGCTTCGCGGCGGCTGGCAAGGCCGGCACGGGCGATCACCTTGGCGATGCGGTCGGCATCCGCCGGTTTGCCGGGATTTTCGGGATTGTCGGTCATGGCGATCTCTCCTGCGCATCGCTGCGGTGGCAAAAGGGGCGTTCTAGGCTTTCCGGCACCGCATGGAAAGCCTTGTCTTGCCCGCTTGCGCGGCAATCGCGGCCTTGCGACAAGCGGGCATGGCGAAGTTCACATCGCATATGGCGCAAGCCCTGGCAGAGGCGCGCGCGGCCGCGGGACGGGGCGAGGTGCCGGTGGGCGCGGTGATCCTGTCGCCGCAGGGCCGCGTCGTCGCCGCCGCAGGCAACCGGACGCGCGAATTGTCCGATCCGACCGCCCATGCCGAGATTCTGGCCCTGCGCGCGGCCTGCGCGAAGGCGGGAACAGAGCGTCTGCCGGGCCATGTCCTGTGGGTCACGCTGGAACCCTGCCCGATGTGCGCCGCCGCCATCGCCGCCGCGCGGATCGCCACGCTGTTCTATGGCGCGGACGACCCTCGCATGGGCGGCGTGGCGCATGGGGCGCGGGTCTTCGATCATCCCCAGTGCCATCATCGGCCCCAGATCTACGACGGAATCGGCGCCCAGGCCGCGCAACGCCTGTTGCGCGACTTCTTCGCCGCGCGGCGCTGAGATCGGGGGACGGGCCGGGCGAAGCCCGCCCCGGTCGCTGCCGCTGGGCCGGGCGCGCCGCTGCGCGAACGGCGCCCTTCGCGCCCCTACCAATCCCCCGTCGCTTGCGCTAGGAACCGGGCCGAACACCCGGCCCGCGCGGCCCGCGCCTCTCAACGGATGATCCGACATGAAATTCACCCTGTCCTGGCTCAAGGAGCATCTCGACACCGACGCCTCGCTGACCGACATCACCGAGGCGCTGACCGATCTGGGCCTCGAGGTGGAAGATGTCAGCGATCCGGCCGCCCGGCTGGACCGCTTCACGCTGGCCAGGGTCGTTTCGGCCGAGCAGCACCCCGACGCCGACCGGCTGCGGGTCTGCCGCGTGATGACTGACGAGGGCGAGAAACAGATTGTCTGCGGCGCGCCGAATGCCCGCGCGGGTATCACCGTGGTGCTGGCCAAGCCCGGTGATTATGTGCCCGGCATCGACGTGACGCTGGGCGTCGGCAAGATCCGCGGCGTCGAAAGCCACGGCATGATGGCGTCCGAGCGGGAACTGGAATTGTCGGACGAACATGAGGGCATCATCGAACTGCCCTCGGGAGAGGTCGGAGAGAAATTCACCGACTGGCTGGCGGCCCATGCGCCCGAGAAGATCGACCCGGTGATCCATGTCAAGATCACTCCGAACCGGCCCGACGCGCTTGGGGTCCATGGCATCGCCCGCGATCTTTCGGCGCGCGGTCTGGGTCGGCTGAAACCGCTGCCCGAGGCCAGGGTAACGGGCAGTTTCCCCTGCCCGATCAAGGTCACGATCGCGGACGACGCAGCCGCAAAAGCCCCGTTCTTCAGTGGCCGCGTCGTGCGCGGCGTCAAAAACGGACCCTCGCCGGCCTGGCTGCAAAAGCGGCTGCGCGCCATCGGGCTGCGACCGATCAACGCCCTGGTCGATATCACCAATTTCCTTACCTACGACCTGAACCGTCCGCTTCACGTCTTCGATGCGGCCAAGGTTCGGGGCGATCTGATCCTGCGCGCGGCGCGCGGGGACGAGAAAATCGTTGCCCTGGACGACAAGACCTATGCGCTGCCCGCCGGTGCCGTCGTGATCTGTGACCAGACCGGCCCGGAAAGCATCGCCGGCGTGATGGGCGGGGCCGCTTCCGGCGCCGGAGAATTCACGACCGAGGTCTTCATCGAGGCGGCCTATTTCGATCCGATCAGCACCGCCGCCACCGGCCGGGCGCTGAAGATCAATTCCGATGCACGCTATCGCTTTGAACGTGGAATCGACCCGAATTTTACGCTTCATGGCCTTGAACTAGCAACGAAAATGGTCATTGATCTCTGCGGCGGCGAAGCCTCGGAAATCGTCACCGCCGGCACCCTGCCCGATACCGGCCGCGCCTATCGGCTGGACCCGGCCCGCACCAGCAGCCTCGTTGGCCTCGACATTCCGGAAGCCAAGCAGCGGGCGACGTTGGAGGCGCTTGGATTTCGCCTGTCGGGCGATCTGGCCCATGTCCCCTCGTGGCGGCCCGACGTGCTGGGCGAGGCCGATCTGGTCGAAGAAATCGCCCGCATCGCCAGCCTGACCGGACTGCAGGGCAAGCCGTTGCCGCGTCCGCAGCCGGGGGTTCCAAAGCCGATCCTGACGCCGCTGCAGGTCCGCGAAAGGACTGCGCGTCGACAGGCGGCGGCGCTTGGCTATAACGAATGCGTCACCTATTCCTTCATCGACCAGGACGCGGCGCTGCTTTTCGGCGGCGGCGGCGATTCGGTCCGGGTCGAAAACCCGATCAGCAGCGAGATGACGCATCTGCGTCCCGATCTGCTGCCCGGTCTTCTTGCGGCAGCGGCGCGCAACCAGGCGCGCGGCCTGACCGATATGGCGCTTTTCGAGATCGGTCCCGTTTTCGCGGGCGGCGAGCCGGGCGAACAGGCGATCCGGCTGTCGGGCCTGCTGGTCGGCGCCACGGCTCCGCGCGATCCTTTCGGCAGCCATCGCAAGGTGGATCTGTATGACGCCAAGGCCGATGCCGAGGCGGTGCTGACGGCCATTGGCGCGCCCGCGAAGGCGCAGATCAATCGCAAGCTGGACGGCTGGTGGCATCCGGGCCGCGCTGGCAATATCGCGCTTGGCCCCAACATGCTGGCCACGTTCGGCGAGATTCACCCCAGGGTGATGCGCCGGATGCAGCTGAAGGGTCCGGCGGTCGGCTTTACCGTCAGCATCGCGAACATTCCCTTCCCGAAGCAGAAATCGTCTGCCCGTCCCACGCTGCAAATGTCGGAATTGCAGGCGGTCGAACGCGATTTCGCCTTCGTCGTCGATCCGCAGGTCGAGGCGCTGACGCTGGTCAATGCGGCGCAGGGCGCGGACAAGACGCTGATCGACCGCGTGACGGTGTTCGACCAGTTCACCGGGCTTGACGATGGCCGCAAGTCCATCGCCATCACCGCACGCCTGCAACCGCGCGACAAGACCCTGACAGACGCCGAGATCGAGGCAGTCTGCCAGAAGATCATCGACAAGGTCACGAAAGCGACCGGGGGTGCCCTGCGCGGCTGACCACTGGCCTTTCCGCGTCAAACGCATCCGCCCGAAGGGGGGCCGGCCATGTCGCTGGAACCGGCCCGTGGCGCCCGGTGACAGGTTCGCGTGCGGCCGATCCGATATGTCCTGGAGGCGTTGGAGCGGGTGATGGGAATCGAACCCACGTATTCAGCTTGGAAGGCTGCTGCTCTACCATTGAGCTACACCCGCGACTGGTCCGGGTATAGAAGCCATCGCCACCGGGTTCAAGCGCTTCGGCGCAACGCATCCAGAATGCAGCCGGCCAGGGAAGATCGCAAGGCGGTTTGCCTTCGTTAATAAAATCTTAACCGGAATTCATTCGCAAAAATGGCTGGGTCGCCCGATACCGGAAGGGCTAAGACAGCAAGTGAAGGAGTTCTGATGTTTACGACAACCCCTATCGGACGGTATCAGCTTTCGCTGCTCGCGGCCAGTTCGGGTGCCCCGGCGGCCCAGATCGGGTCGAATCAGCTAAGCCTGTTCCTGCGTCCGATCACCACGGCCGGCGAAACCGCCATCGAATCCGTGCCTGACAAGGTCGAGGTTCAACCCGAAAAGACCGGTTTCAGCGAATGGCTGGCGCGCGCGAACGAATATCGCGGTGTCGCGAATGGCGGAAACAGCGACTCGGGCGTCATTTCCTACGGCAGCCGGACCGCCAATGAGGCGGCTGGAAATTCGGCCGGTTCGGACAATGATGCCGTCGTGACCGAGGGCAAGGGCGACAAGAAGGCCAAGGACAAGGCCGATGATGTCGATACCAAGAAAGACCACGGCAAAGCCAGTGATACCAATGCCGGCAACGACCAAGCCTCGTCAGCCGGTGGTTCCGGCTCGGGCGATCCTTTCGGCAAATGGCTGAAAAAGCTGTTCGGATGATCCGCAACGTCGGCTTGAAAGGACGGGGCCTGCTGTTCTGCGGCAGGCCCTGATCTTTTGCGACGGCTCGCTGGCGTCAGGACGTCGAATCGCGCAGCGCGGCGACGCCCGGCAGATCCTTTCCCTCCATCCATTCCAGAAAGGCCCCGCCTGCCGTCGAGATGAAGGTGAAATCGCCGGCCACGCCTGCCTTGTTCAGCGCCGCCACCGTGTCTCCGCCCCCCGCGACCGAGATCAGGCCGGCCTCGCGCGTCAGGCGCGCAGCCTCTTGCGCGGCGGCAGTGGTGGCGCCGTCGAAAGGCGCGATCTCGAACGCGCCCAGCGGACCGTTCCAGATCAGCGTGCGGCACAGTCCCATCGCGTCCGACAGGGCTGCCACCGTCTGCGGCCCGGCATCGAGGATCATCGCGTCGGGCGGACATTGATCGACCGGAAGCACCTCGGATTCCGCGCCGGCCTTGAATTCTTGCGCGACCACGATGTCTTTCGGCAAATACAGCCGGCAACCCTTCTGGTCGGCCTTTTCCATGATCTCGCGGGCGGTATCGGCCATGTCCCGCTCGGCCAGCGACTTGCCGACCTCGACGCCCCTCGCCACCAGGAAGGTATTGGCCATGCCCCCGCCGATGACCAGGTGATCAACCTTGTCGATCAGGTTGGACAGCAGATCCAGCTTGGTCGAGACCTTGGCCCCGCCAACGACCGCCATCACCGGGCGTTCGGGATGGCCAAGCGCCGCATCCAGGGCCTTCATCTCGGATTCCATCAGGCGCCCGGCACCGGCGGGCAGCAGCCGCGCCAGCCCCTCGGTCGAGGCATGGGCGCGATGCGAGGCCGAAAAGGCGTCGTTGATATAGGCCCCGCCAAGCGCGCCCATCGAGGCCGCGAAGGTCGGGTCGTTCGTCTCCTCGCCCTCGTGAAAACGGGTGTTTTCCAGCAAGGCCACATCGCCGGGATTCAGCGCGGAGACGGCGCGCTTGGCCGGCCCGCCGATGCAGTCCTCGGCGAAGACGACGCCTTGGCCAAGCGCCTGTTCCAGCGCCGGGACGATCTGTTTCAGGCTCATCGACTCGACGCGACGGCCCTTGGGACGGTCGAAATGGGCCAGCAGGACCGGAATGCCGCCCCTGGCCTGGATGTCCTTGACGGTCGGCACGATCTTCTCGATCCGGGTGGCATCGGTGACGCGGCCCTCTGCGACCGGCACGTTCAGATCAACGCGGGTCAGCACGATCTTTCCCTCCAGATCCATGTCGTCGATGGTGTGGAAATCTGCCATGGCGCGTCCTTTCGATCTCTGCCGTCGCCGAGGCTTGTCCCGCAGGACGAAGCGCGCGTCAACTGCGCCGGTCGGCTGACGGCAGCGTGATCCCGCCGTCACGGGCTTGCGCGTTGCCCTTGTGCCGCGAAAGCCCTAGATCACGGGTGAACCTGTGGAAAGGAGGCCCGTATGGCCGAGATCAAGGATCCCGAGAACACCGTCATCATCGCGCTGAAGGACGGCCCGGTCGTGGTCGAACTTCTGCCCGACGTGGCGCCCAGACATGCCGAGCGGATGAAAGAGCTGGCCCGCGCGGGCAAATACGACAATGTCGCCTTTCACCGGGTGATCGACGGTTTCATGGCTCAGACCGGCGACGTGGAACACGCCAATATGGAACAGGATTACAATCCCGGCCGCGCGGGCACGGGTGGGTCGGACCTGCCCGACCTGCCGGCCGAATTCTCGAAGCTGCCGCATGACCGTGGAACGCTGGGCGCGGCGCGATCGCAGAATCCGAACAGCGCCAACAGCCAGTTCTTCATCAATTTCGGCGACAATCATTTCCTGAACGGCCAGTATACCGTCTATGGCCGCGTGATCGAGGGGATGGAGCACGTGGACAAGATCGCCCGCGGCGAACCGCCCGCAAGTCCCGACCGGATGATCTCGGTCAAGGTGGCTGCCGATGCGTAGCCTGATCCTGATCCCCGCCCTCGCGCTCATGGCCGGTGCGGCCCTCGCCCAGGAGGCTCCGAAAGCCGAGGATGGCCCCGGCCCGAACATGGTGATCGAAGTGGCCGCCGCCGACGGCACGCCCAAGGGTACGATCACCCTGGACCTGTTTGCCGACAAGGCCCCGAACCATGTCGCCCGCCTGGTCGAACTGACGAAAGAGGGCGCCTATGACGGCGTCGTCTTCCATCGCGTCATCGACGGGTTCATGGCCCAGACCGGCGACGTGGAATATGGCCAGCGCGATGGCGAGACCGCGATGGCGGGCACCGGTGGCTCGGACAAGCCCGACCTTCAGGCCGAGTTCAACGATGTCTCGTTTCAGGCCGGCACGGTCGGCATGGCCCGCGCGCAGGATCCCGACAGCGCCAACAGCCAGTTCTTCATCGACCTTGCGCCCGCGACCTTTCTGGATGGGGAATATACGGTCGTGGGTCAGCTGATCGAGGGATGGGACGTGCTGAATTCGATCAAGAAGGGCGACGCCGACGCCAATGGCGCGGTCGAAAATCCCGATTACATGGCCAAGGTGACCATCGCCGAGTGATCGGCGGCAGAATTCCGGATGCAGCGGGGTCCGCCTGACGGGCCCCGATTTCCCTGCGCGGCATTCGGTCTTCGGCGGCGTGCGCTGCAGGCGGCCGGTTCGGCCGGCAAGGCCCCGCGCGACAGCCGTTTTTCGCCCTTGCGGCATCCGCGGCGGCGCGCCTATCCTGCGCGACCATGAACATGCGCGACTGCCCCGATCTGCTGGAAATCACACCCTCGGCCGAGGTCGAGCGGGTGCGGCACGGCTGGCGCGCCAAATGCCTGCAACGTCTGGTGCGAATGGATTTGCCTGTTCCGCGAAGCTTCGCCATTCCGGCCGCGGCGGTCCAGACCATTGCCGCGGGGCGCAGCGGCGGCCTGCCCGGGCTGTCGGCCCTGTTCGAGACCGGCGACGGGCTTGTCAGCGTGCGCCCCTCGGCCGTGATGCCGGATTGGGGCGGTCCGGGAACGGTGCTGAATGTCGGCATCAACGACGCCACCCATGCCCGCCTTGCCGGACGGATCGGACGCGGCAACGCCGATGCGATCTATCTCAGTTTCGTGCAGAGCTACGCGATCAACATCGCCCGGCTGGATCCCGACATGTTCGCGCAGGAAGGCGACGGCGCGCTGGCCCATGCTCTGCGCCTTTACCATGACGAGATGGACGAGGATTTTCCGCAGGATCCGGCCCGGCAACTGGCCGAGGTCCTGCGTTCGATGGCGCGGGCCTGGGACGGACCCAGCGCCCGCCTGTTGCGGCAGGCCAAGGGCGCGCCCGCCGATGCCCCTCTGGGGCTGGTGGTTCAGGACATGGCGCTGGCCCTCGGGCCGGGCCTGTCGGGATCGGGCACGATCCAGTTCGTCGATCCGGTCACCGGCACGCCGCGCGTCACCGGACGCTTCCGCGGCCAGCATCACGGCGCGGCGGTGGGCAGCGGAGCCGAGACGCTGTATCTGACCTGCGACGAACGCGGCACGTCGCTGGAGGATGTGGCCCCCGACATCTTCGCCGATCTGGTCCGCTTCGGCGTCGCCGCGCGCGAGAGGCTGCGCGAAGAGATGCAGATCGAATTCGTGCTGACGGACGGACGGATTTCGATCATCGACGCGGTTCGGCTGCAACGCAGTTCGCGCGCCAGCGTGCGGATCGCCGTGGCCCTGGCACGCGACGGGATCATTCCCCGGACCGAGGCCGTGATGCGGGTCGAGCCGCGTGCCCTGGCCGATCTGCTGCATCATCAGGTCGATCCGCGCAGCCCGCGCGACGTCATCGCGCGCGGGATCAACGCCAGTCCCGGCGCGGCCACCGGCCGGATCGTATTTTCCGCCGCCGCCGCCCAGGCCGCCGCCGCCCGCGAGGAAGCCTGTATCCTGGTCCGCCGCGAGACCGTGCCCGAGGATATCCGGGGCATGCACGCCTCGGTCGCCGTGCTGACCGAGCGGGGCGGGACGACCAGCCATGCGGCCGTGATCGCACGGGGTCTGGGCAAGCCCTGCATCGTCGGCGCCTCGGGCATCGGCATCGACGGCCGTGCCCGAACCCTGCACGCCGGTGCAAGATTGCTGCGCGAGGGTGACGAGATCACCATCGACGGATCTTCGGGCGAGGTTCTGGCAGGCGCGGCCGCCCTGCTGGATCCGGCGCTGGACGAGGCGTTCACGCAGCTTCTGGACTGGGCGGACGCGGCCGGCGGCATCGGCGTGCGCGCCAATGCCGACACGCCCGAGGACGCCCGCACCGCGCGCCGGTTCAGCGCACAGGGCATCGGCCTGTGCCGGACCGAGCACATGTTCTTCGATGCGGACCGCCTGCCCGCCATGCGCGAGATGATCTTTGCCGACAAGCCCGCCGACCGGAAGCTGGCGCTGGACCGGATCCTGCCGATGCAGCGCCGCGATTTCATCGAATTGTTCGAGATCATGGCCGGCCTGCCCGTCACTATCCGCCTGTTCGACCCTCCGCTGCACGAATTCCTGCCCCACGACCGCGAGGGCTTGCGCGAACTGGCCGAATCGCTGGATCTGCCGCTTTCGGACGTGACCAGGCGCGTCGAGGCGCTGTCGGAATTCAACCCTATGCTGGGCATGCGGGGGGTCCGTCTGGGCATCACCGTTCCCGAAATCTACGACATGCAGGCCCGTGCCATCTTCGAGGCCACCGTCGAGGCCAGCCGCAAGGGCGCGCCCGTGGTTCCCGAAATCATGGTTCCGCTGGTCTCGGCCATGCGCGAGGTGGAACTGGTCAAGACCCGTGTCGATGCAGTCGCCGCCGCGGTGCGCAACGAACGTCGCAGCGATTTCACCTATCGCCTGGGCGTGATGGTCGAAACGCCGCGCGCCGCGCTGCGGGCGGGAGACATCGCCGCCCATGCCGCCTTCCTGTCCTTCGGCACGAATGATCTGACGCAGATGACCTATGGCCTGTCGCGCGACGATGCCGGGCGCTTCATGGGCATCTATGTCGGCCAAGGCGTCTATGCCGAGGATCCGTTTCACTTTCTCGACAACGAGGGCGTGGGCGAATTGCTTCTGGTCGGCGCCCGGCGGGCCCGGCAGCAACGGCCGGGGATCACGATCGCGGTCTGCGGCGAACATGGCGGCAACCCTGAATCCATCGATTTCTGCGCCGAGGCGCAGTTCGACTATGTCTCCTGCTCACCCTTCCGGGTGCCCGTCGCGCGACTGGCCGCCGCCCAGTCCGCAATCAATTCACGGCTGCGCGACAAGACCTGAGCGCGGTTTTGGCCGGATGCCGGTGATTCGTCGCCTCGCGCCGAAAATCTCAACCGCAAGTTGTTGAAACTGCGTCCGAAACGGACCCAATTTTTCCGCGCTCTGCCGAAACTCGCCGGTTCAGCAGAAAGGCGTCGGCGGGATTTCGCCCGAAACGGGGATAACACGCCCCGGAACGCGGGACTTGCATATGTGTCATGGAAAGATCGTTCCGGAAAATTCTAGTCACTTCCTGGTTCTCTTGCGTCCGTCACCTGCTCGCGATGCGGCGCGATTTAAGACCCTGTCAACGCGACCCGTTTATAGGAACGACAATGACCATGCTGCCATCGCGGCTGGCACTCATCTGCCTGGGTGCCGCCTCAGCAATTTCCTTTGTCTCGCAATCCGCCCAGGCCGGCGGCAATGCCTCGCTGTTTTCTGCCGGAGCCGGAATCTTTTCGGCGGCGCAGAGCCCCATGGATTTGCCGCGCCGGAAACCGCTGCTCTATTCCGATGCCGAGCCCGCGAAGGTCAAGGCCGCGCCGGACCAGATATTCCTTGCCAAGGCCACGCCACGCTATTCCAACCGCGATCTGGGCTGTCTGGCCGAGGCCCTGTATTTCGAGGCGCGGGGCGAAGGGGCCAAGGGTCAGGCCGCCGTGGCCGAGGTGATCCTGAACCGCGTTGACAGCGGCGCCTTCCCCTCGACCGTCTGCGGCGTCGTCAACCAGCCCAGCCAGTTCAGCTATACGATCGGCGGACGCAAGGCGATCGGCAACAAGAGCGCGTATATGCGCGCCCGCCAGATCGCCGAGGCGGCTCTGGCAGGGGCGCCGCGGGTGCTGACCAAGGGCGCGACCTATTTCCATACGCCTGCGGTTCGTCCGGCCTGGTCCAGGCGTTTCCAGCGCACCGTGCAGATCGGTCGCCACATCTTCTATCGCACCGGTCAGCGGGTCGCGTCGAACTGATCGCGCCGGTCGCGGGGGCGCCGCGCGGACGGGCTTGCGGCAGCGTCGGATTTGCGGTGAATGGCGGATATGGACCAGCCTGACCGTATCCATCTGCGCGATCATGTCGTCTCTGCCGAGATCGGCGCATTCCAGTCCGAACGCGGCCGCGACCAGCGGTTGCGCTTTGATGTCGCCGTCGATCTTGCATCCCCGGTCAGCGGGGCCGAGGATCAGGTGGACCGGATCCTGTCCTATGATCTTCTGGTTCAAGCGATCGACACTGCCCTGTGCGATCAGCGATACAATCTTGTCGAAACCCTGGCCGAACGGATCGCGGCCGCGATTCTGGTCCATCCTCAGGCGGCGCGTGTCCGGGTGACCGTGGAAAAGCTGGACCGGGGGCCGGGCGCCCTTGGCATCACGATCAGCCGCGACGCGGGCCGGGTCGCCGTTGCGGAACGCGTCATGCCGGTGCGGCTTCTGATCTGGCGCCGGCCCGCTGCGCTGCCCGAAGGTGCCCTGCTGATCCTGCCCGATGCGCCCGGCCTGCCGCTGCCCGAGGGCGGGGACCGGCGGCGCATCGCGCTTCTGGCGATGGATCAGGCGGCCTGGGCGCTGGCCGGGCGGCTGGGTCTGGACGTCGCCGAGACGCGAACCGAGATCGATCACGCGATCCGCCTTGGCCAAGCCGTCGTCTGGGCCCCGAGCCGTCTGGCCTGTGACGCGCCCGAGGCCGGCGAGAACGTCGAAAGCCTGGGTTTCTGGCTGGCGCGGCGGCTGGATGCCGCAAGGATCGACTTTGCCCAGGACACGCCGCTGCCGGTCGCGCCCGCGGGCCTGAGGGCGGCGACGGGACGGGCGGAACGCTGATGAGGGACGACCGCCGCTATCATCGACCCCTGCCCTGCCCGCATGGCCGGCACAGGCTGGCCGGGGGCTGGGTCCGTTTTTCCAAAGTCGAGATCCTGCGCCGCGGGCAGCCGCCCCGGATCAGCGATGCCATCCCCGATGATGTGCTCGAGACGCTGACGCGCCCGCGCGCGACGCTGGTTGGCCTGGCCATGGATCGGCCGCATCTCATGGGGATCGTGAACGCGACGCCCGACAGTTTCTCGGATGGTGGCGCCTATGATCCGGTCATACAGGCGCGGGCCCTGGCGGCGGAGGGGGCCGCGATCCTCGATATCGGCGGTGAATCGACGCGCCCCGGCGCGACCTCGGTTCCCGCGGCCGACGAAGCCGCCCGCATCCTGCCCGCGATCCGCGCCCTTGCGGACCGGATCCCGATCTCGGTCGACACTCGCAAGGCCAGCGTGGCGCAGGCGGCGTTGCAGGCCGGGGCGGTTATCGTCAACGACGTGTCCGGCTTTGACTTCGATCCCGCCCTGCCCGGCGTGGTGGCCGCGGCAGGGGTTCCGGTCTGCCTGATGCATGCCCAGGGGCTGCCGGAAACCATGCAGCACGATCCGCGCTATGACGACGTGCTGCTGGACGTCTATGACGCGCTGGAGGCGCGGATGGCGCGGGCGGTTTCGGCGGGAATCCCCGCCCATCGGATCGTGATCGATCCGGGAATCGGATTCGGCAAGACGCAGGCGCATAATCTTGCCATCCTTCGGCGGATTTCGCTGTATCATGGCATGGGTTGCCCGGTGCTTCTGGGCGTGTCGCGCAAGCGGTTCATCGGCACGATCGGCGGGGTCGCGGGCGCCGCCGAACGCGGGCCGGGCACCCTGGCGCTGACGCTGGCGGCGGTCGCGCAGGGCATCCAGATCCACCGCGTGCATGACGTGGCGGGCACAGATCAGGGGCTGCGCCTGTGGCGGGCTCTTGACCAGAACGAAAAGGCAGAGGAATGAGCAGAGGATTATTCGGAACGGACGGGGTGCGCGGACGCGCCAATACCCATCCGATGACCGCCGAGATGGCGCTGCGGCTGGGTGCCGCAGCCGGGCGATATTTCCGCCGCGACGGGCGCAACCGGCACCGGGTGGTGATCGGCAAGGACACGCGGCAATCGGGCTACATGCTGGAAAACGCGCTGACGGCGGGATTGACCAGCACCGGCATGAACGTATTGCTGCTGGGTCCGGTGCCGACGCCGGCGGTGGGTTTCCTGACCCGGTCGATGCGGGCGGATCTGGGGATCATGATCTCGGCCAGCCACAACCCGGCCGATGACAACGGGATCAAGTTCTTCGGTCCCGACGGCTTCAAGCTGTCCGACGAGGCCGAGGCAGAGATCGAGGCCATCGTCGCAGGCGAGATCGAACCGGCGCAGCCGAACAACATCGGCCGCGCCAGGCGGGTCGATGACGGTCGCGGGCGCTATGTCGAATATGCCAAGACCACCTTCCCGGCCGGGCAGCGGCTGGACGGGCTGAAGGTCGTCGTCGATTGCGCCAATGGCGCGGCCTATCGGGCGGCGCCCGAGGTCTTGTGGGAACTGGGCGCCGAGGTGATCCCGCTGGGCGTCGATCCCGACGGCCGCAACATCAATGCCGGCGTCGGCAGCACCCATCCCGAAGCCTGCGCCGCCGCGGTGCTGGACCATGGCGCAGATCTGGGGATCAGCCTCGATGGCGATGCCGACCGGGTGGCGATCATCGACGAGACCGGGCGCTTGGCCGATGGCGATCAGATCATGGCGCTGCTGGCATCCCGCTGGGCGGCGCAGGGCCGGCTGCGCGGCGGGGCGCTGGTCGCCACCGTCATGTCCAATCTGGGGCTGGAGCATTTCCTGTCGGGTCATGCCCTGAAGCTGGAACGGACCCGTGTCGGCGATCGCTACGTGGTCGAAAAGATGCGTGAGGGCGGCTTCAACCTGGGCGGCGAGCAATCGGGCCATATCGTGATGACCGACTATGCCACAACCGGCGATGGGCTGATCGCGGCGATGCAGTTTCTGGCCGCGATGTCCGAGATCGGCGACAGCGCCAGCGCGCTTGCGGCACAATTCGATCCGGTGCCGCAACTGCTGAAGAACGTGCGATACGCCGCGGGCGCCGACCCCCTGTCGGCCGAGGCCGTTCGCGCCGTCATTGCCCAGGCCGAGGCGCGGCTTGCCGGGTCTGGCCGCGTGCTGATCCGCAAATCGGGCACCGAACCGCTGATCCGGGTCATGGCAGAGGCCGAAAACGAGGACATGCTGCGCGAGGTCGTGGACGGAATCGTGGCGGCGGTCGAACGGGCGGCCTGATTCCTGCGTCCCGCGACGGCCGGGGGCTTCGCGCCCCCGGACCCCCGCGAGGTATTTGGAAAGAGGGCGAGGTCAGGCCGATCCTGCCGTGGGATCGTAGTCATAGAGCCAGTCGAAGCGGGCCAGCATCCGATCGGGCGCGAGGCGGTTTGCGAGACGCAGGGCGGCATGGGCCGCGACGCGCCTGGCCCCGGTCAGATGGTAGTTTCGCGCATTGTCATTGGCGGCCGCGACGACCCGGCTGGCGCGGGGTTTGCGCAGGGTTTCGAAGCGGGCAAGGGCCGATTTCTGGTCGGGATTCTCGTCCAGGCAGGCGGCAAGGATCCAGGCATCCTCGATGGCCATGACCGCTCCCTGGGCCATGAAGGGCAGCGTCGGGTGGGCCGCGTCGCCGATCAGGACCAGCCTGCCATCCTGCCAGCAGCGGGCGACCTGATGCCGGAAGAGGCCCCAGATATGGACCGATTCGACCTCGCCCAGCCAGCCCGGCACCGGGCCGCCGAAGCTGGCGAAGGCCGCGCGCAGTTGCGCCGGATCGTCGGGATGGGACCAGCCTTCGGCCTGCCATGCATCGCGTTCCTGGACGGCGACGATATTGCGCAGGCCTCCTGTCAGCGGATAGCTGACGAGGTGGCGGCGCGGCCCCATGAAGACCTGCGCCTCTGGTGCGCCGCCGGGATCGCGGATCACCGCGCGCCATGCGGTGTTCCTTGTAAAGAAAGGCACTTCGCGGCCGTTCAGCACCCTGCGGACCTGGCTGTGCAGACCGTCGGCGCCGATGACCAGCGGCCCCTGGGGTGGGACTTCGACATTCCGGCCAAGCGCGATACGGGCCCCGGCATCGCGCGCCGCCCGCTCCAGCAGCGCGATCAGGCCGGCGCGGTGAATCAGCCGGAAATCGTCCATCGGACGGTGGCGCCGCAGATCGAGGCGAAGGACCGGCGCGCCCGACGCATCGCGCAACTGCACGGCCCGGCTGCGCAACGAGACGTCGCGCAGCGCCGGACCCAGATCCAGCGCCTCGACCACCCGCATCGCATTGGGCGAGATCTGCAGCCCCGCCCCGACCTCTCGGATCCCGTCGCTGCGTTCCAGCACCGTCACCACGGCGCCGCGCCGCGCCAGCGCGACGGCTGCCGTCAGCCCGGCGACGCCCGCCCCGATGACGGTCACCGGGCGGTCCGCCAGCACCCCTTTCATGCGCGATGTTCGGCGGTGGCGATCTGACGGAACTGGGCCAGCTTGTCTTGCGACAGACCGGCGGCGCGAAAGACTTCGCCCGCGAAAGTGACCGGCGCCGTGCCTGGGGCGGTGACGATTCCGCCGTCGGCGACGGCATGGGGCAGGTCGCGATAGGTCTGCTGCGCCGAATAATCCGGAAGGTGATATTTCAGGAAATCGAGCCCGTTCGAAGTATGGGCGCGTCCCTCCAGCAAGCCGGCACGCGCAAGGGACAGCGTAGCCGCGCAGATCGCCGCGACCGTCTGGCCATTGTCATGCGCCTCGCGCAGCGGAACCGACAGGTCGGGCGCATCCGCTCGGCACCAGCCGTCGCTGCCGCAGAGCACGATGACCTCATCACCGCGAGGCAGGAAATCCGGCAGACCGGCAACCCGCAAACCGCCGATCGAGGTCAGATCTCCGCCGCCGGGCGTGACGTAGCGCGCGTTCAGGCCGTAGAAATCCCCACCGATCCCTGCGATCAGCGGGGTTTCCCAATCGGCGAAGCCGTCGATCAGGACAATGAGGAGGGGTTTCAGCACCGGATCGCCCATCTCGCCGCCGCGATCAATCGTCGCGATGCACGCGCTCGCGGCGTTCGTGGCGTTCCTGCGCTTCCAGCGTCATCGTGGCGATGGGACGGGCATCCAGCCGTTTCAGGCTGATCGGCTCTCCGGTCATCTCGCAATAGCCGTATTCGCCCGTCTCGATCCGGCGCAGCGCCGAGTCGATCTTGCTGACCAGTTTGCGCTGACGGTCGCGGGTGCGCAGTTCCAGCGCGCGGTCGGTTTCCTCGCTGGCCCGATCGGCCAGATCAGGAACCGAACGGGCGCTGTCTTGCAGACCCTCCAGCGTCTCTGCGGACTGATCAAGCAATTCCTGCTTCCACGCCTCCAGCTTGCGCCGGAAATATTCGAGCTGGCGTTCATTCATGAACGGCTCGTCCTCGGCGGGGCGATAATCTTGTGGCAGGAAGGTCTGGGCTTTCATACGTCCTCCGGCTGGGCCGGGTGGGTCTGTAATCCGGCACCTTGCGCGCCCCCATAAAGTATGATGGGCACCTTGTCACTAGGTGAAACTGCCCTGATCGTGCCCGTCTCGCGTCATGGTTGCAGATTGCACCCGTTTCGCCCAAGCGGTTCACGCGAAAGGAGACTTCCCATGCAGTTCACCGGCACGGATCGTTATGTCGCCCCGCCCGATCTGGCCATCGCGGTCAACGCCGCCGTGACGCTGGAACGTCCGCTGCTGGTCAAGGGCGAACCGGGAACGGGCAAGACCGAACTTGCCCGGCAGGTGGCCGCCAGCCTGGGCATGCCGATCATCGAATGGCATGTGAAATCAACGACGAAGGCGCAGCAAGGGCTTTACGAATACGATGCGGTCAGCCGGCTGCGCGACAGCCAGCTTGGCGATGCCCGCGTCCACGAGGTGGGAAACTACATCCGCAGGGGCAAGCTGTGGCAGGCATTCGAGGCCGAACGCCGCACCGTCCTGCTGATCGACGAGATCGACAAGGCCGATATCGAATTTCCGAACGACCTGTTGCAGGAACTGGACCGGATGGAGTTTCACGTTTACGAGACCGGTCAGACCATCCGCGCCCGGCACCGGCCCGTTGTCGTGATCACCTCGAACAACGAGAAAGAGCTTCCCGACGCCTTTCTGCGGCGCTGCTTCTTTCACTATATCCGCTTTCCCGATGCGGCGACGCTGGAAGCCATCGTCGCGGTGCATCATCCCGGCCTGAAGCCGGCGCTGCTGCGAGAGGCGCTGAACCAGTTCTTCGAGTTGCGCGAAGCGCCGGGGCTGAAGAAGAAACCGTCGACCAGCGAATTGCTGGACTGGCTGAAGCTGATCCTGGCCGAGGATCTGACGCCCGCGGATCTGAAGCGCGAGCCGGGCGAGATACTGCCTCGGTTGCACGGCGCGCTGCTGAAAAACGAACAGGACGTGGCGCTGTTTGAAAAGCTGGCCTTCATGGCGCGGCGCCAGGGACGCTGAGCATCCGCGAATCGTTGCCGCGCGCGGCGATTTGCGGGAAGAATGGCAGCAGGGAGAAATGGCAATGACCTCGATCGACGTCCGGCCGCTGATGGCAGGGGACAAGACGGCGTGGCAACAGCTCTACGCCGGCTATCACGCCTTCTACCAGCGGCCGGATCTGCCGCAATCCTTCTTCGACATCGCTTTCGGGCGCCTGCTATCGGGCGACGACCGGGATTTTCGCGGCCTGGTGGCGCAGACGGACGGGACGCTGCTGGGGCTGGTCCACTACGTCTTCCATCCGCATCTGTGGCAACGGGAAGGAGTCTGCTATTTGCAGGATCTGTTCACCGATCCGGCGGCGCGCGGGCGCGGTGTGGGCCGGGCGCTGATCAATGCCGTCTATGATGCGGCCGATCAGGCCGGCGTGCCCGGCGTCTACTGGATGACGCAAGAGTTCAATTACGCGGGCCGCACGCTTTATGATCGTGTCGGCACGCGAACGCCCTTCATCAAATACAGCCGGCCATCCACCTAGCAAAGCCCGCAGGTCCGCGCGCCGGGCCTTTGCCGGCGGCGCGGGTCCATGGGTCAGTTCGCCGGGGTCGGGCTTTCATCCGCGTCGTCCGGCAGCCTGTCCCCGCCCATTGGGGCAATGGGTTCGTCCGGGGCGGGCGCGCCGGTATCGGTGCCCATCGGCGCAGGCATGTCGCCCGCCGCGGGCGACCCGGATTGCGAAGGCGCAGCGCCATCGGCCGGCGCGGCGCCATCGGCCGGATCCGGCGGGCTCGTGACCCGATCGCCCGGTGCGACCTGGGGATGGCCTTCGGGCAAGCCCCGATCCCTGCCGGCCCTGTCACCCTTGCCCTTGCCGCCGCCTTTCATGCCGCCGCAATCGGCCTCTGGTCCCCTCAGCGCGAATTCCATCTCGACCTGGGCGGACATGGAAACCTCGCCGGCCTGAACCGGGATATCGGCCTCGGCGGCGGCGGCCCGCATCATCGGGCGCGGTGGGCCCGACGGGGCGACGCTGTCGCGCAGGATCAGCACCGGCCCCAGTTCCAGGCCGGCCGCCTCGGCCAGGACCTCGGCCTTGTGGCGGGCGTCCCTGACCGCCTCGCGGCGGGCCTGATCCTCGGCATCGGCACCGTCTTCGCGGGTGAATTCGATACCGCTGATCTGGTTCGCCCCGGCGCCGACAATGGCATCCAGCACCTCGCCCAGACGCGCGATGTCGCCGACCCGGACGGAAACCATGTTGCTGGCCTCGTAGCCCGTCACCGTGGGCGCGCGGTCGCGGCTGTAATCCATCACCGGATTGAGGCTCAGCCCCGAGGTCTGGATGTTCCTTTCAGCGATGTCGGCGGCTTTCAGCGCCTCGATCACCGCGCTCTGCTGGGTCGCATTGCTGCGCATCGCATCGGCGGCGCTGTCGGCGCGGGTGGTGACCCCCAGCTGGATCGTCGCCATGTCGGGCGCGATCCGCGCCTCGCCCGTGCCGCTGACCGAAAGCCGCGACATCTGGCCACCGCACATCAGGCGCGCATCGTGCCCCGCCTTGCCCGCTTGCGGAGCGGACAGGGCCGGCCCCGAAATCATGGCGGCCAGCGCCGCCCCGGCGGCCAGCGCCGCAGGGCCGCGCTTCCATGAAAGTCCTGTCATTTCGCCGTTCTCTCTTTCCCGTTGCCGAAGACTGCGCAGGCAACGCCGCGCCGGCCCCGGATGTTTCCGCGGGCGCTGATCACAGATACGCCAGATTTGCTTTTCTCACCCCACAAATTGCAGTAGATTCGCGACATTGCCAACAGATCGCGGCAAAAGACCCGCGACGACATAACATCGAGCGACAGACCATCATGAACCAGCGCGCCGCCGGACCCGAATTCGCCATGAGCTTTACCCAGGACGCGGTTTGTCTGGAACGTCGCGAGGGCCATGACTGGCAGCCCGTGGGACAGGCGCTGTTCGCGGGCGGCGGCATGGCCGCGACATTGAACGCGCTGCGCGACGAGGCAGGCGGCAGCGGCGACGATGCCGCCGACGTCGTTCTGGTGATTCCCGACGATCAGGTTCTCTATACCTCGGTGACGGTGCCGGTCGGATCCGACACGCCGACCGTGATCGGGCGGATCCTCGAATCGATGACCCCCTACCGGGCCGAGGATCTGGCCTTCGACTGGTGCCCCGCTGCCAATGGAGACATCGAGACGCTGCGGGTGGCCGCCGTCGCCCGCCGCACGCTGGACGAGGCCGAGGAATTCGCCCGCGCGCAGGGATTCCGCCCCTCCGGCTATCTCTCGCGGCCAGGCGATGAACGCTTTGACGGCCTGCCCGATTTCGGGCTGAGCAAGCTGGCGCGGCAGCAAACAGAAAGACCGCCGTTCAGCCAGCCCGATCTCAGCCGGGCGCGCATCACCGCCCCGGTCATCACCGATGACGGCCTGCGGGCCCCGGCCGCGATCTCGCGCATCGTGCCGCATGTGGCGCCCGTTGCGCCTGCGGGACGGCTGCCAGACGCGGCGCCGGTTCAGCCTGCTGCCGCATCGGCCGAAGGTGCCCCGTCCAATGACTTGGAACAATCATCCACGAAAAGCGCGGGCGATGCGCGGGCCGGGCGCGCGGACATGGCCGCCGTGCCGGATACGGATCCCTCCGCAGCGCCGGTGATCCGGCATGGCGAGCGCAAGCCGATCGCCACGCCCTTGCCTGTCGGAGGCCCGAAACCGCGTCTGTCCCCCCGCGCCGAGGCGATCCATGCCCGCGCCGGCGACGCCCGCGCCCGCCGCGAAAGCGAACCCGCCGCCCCGGCCGCGTCCGCGTTGCTGATGCGCCTGCGTCAGTTCAACCCGGGTCGTCTTTCTGTGCTGATGGCCGCGCTGGTCGGGATGCTGGTGCTGGTTCTTGTCCTTTTCGGCGGCCGCGGCGACAAGACAGGGATTGCCAGCCCCGCCGAACCCGCGGCCACGGCGCCGGAACCCGCGACGCCCGCGGTTACCGCTGCGGCAACGACGCCGTCCGAACCAGCCGAACCGCCGGTTCTGGACACGATCGCCTCGGCCGATCCGGCAGCGGCGGCCGGTGTCCCGGACAAAGCCCCGGCCCAGCCCGATTCACAAGCCGATGGCGCGCTGACCCGCGCGTTGCGCGAGGCGATGACACAGCAACAATCCGTCGCGGAAGCTGCCTCGCGGCAGCCGGTTTCACAACAACCCGCCGGGGCCGGGTCCAGCCCGGTCAGCGCCGCGACGATGGCCAGCGCTGCGCTGGAAAACGCCCCCACCGGCACAGCCACGCCCGAAACTGCCACGGCTGCGACGACAACGGCGGACCGGCCCACCGCGGCCCCAACGGCGGAAAGGCAGCCCGGCCCCGAGGCGGCGGCCGCCCCCGACGCACCGGCCGCGGCTCACAATCTGGCCAGTTCCGCCCGTCCGCCGCGCGCCGCGCCGGCGCGGGCAACGCAGCCCGCCCGCCCGGATGGTGTTCCCAGCGTGCCGCGCGATCCGCAACCCTTCGCACAGCGCAGCCAGCCCGAACCGCCGCGCGTCGCCGGTATCCGCCCGCCAGAGCGGCCCGCCGCCGGCACGCCGCGCGCAACCCCCGCGACAGCGCGCCCCGCGGCGACACCGGCGCCCGCATCGGCGGCGACCACCCCGCCCGAGGTTCCGGCCACCAGGCCGGCCGGCTCGTCGCGCCGTCCTCCCTCGCGCCCCGACAATCTGGGTTCGATCGAGGAAGGCAGCGCGGCCGAGGATGGTCAGCCCAAGCAGCTGACCCGGGCCGAACGCCAGTCGGCGCTGCAATTGCTGCGCGATCTGCGCAAGGCAGAGGTCGGTCCTACCGGCCTTGATGCGGCCGAGCGCGGCGCGCTGATCGTGCTGGCCCAGGCCCGTCCGCAGCGCAAGCCGGTCTCGGTCGGCGCCGCCGCGCAGAGCGCGGTCGAGAACGCGCTGACCGCCGCCATCGAAAGCTCGGCCAGGCCCGAATCGCGATCCGGCGCGGATGTCGGCGCCCGCCGCGATGACCGCCTTGCCCGCCTCGCCCGGTCCGTCAGACCGCCCGCCCGGCCCGGCGAAAGAAACATTGCCAAAGGTGACGCCGGCGGCGGTGGACCAGGCAATGCCAGCCTGACGCGGGCCGCCATCGACGATGCCATCGCCAGCGCCGTCTCGAACAGTTCAGCCATGCCGGGCGCCGTCGCTTTGACGGCGCTTTCTTCATCCGCGCTTCCGCCGCGCCGCAACGGGGGCGCAAGCGAAACCGCCGCCGCGCCGGCGGCGCCCACGGCCGACGACCTGCGCGCCGCCGCCGAAGCCCAGCAGGAAGAACGCGCCCGCGAAGCCGCGCTGGCAGAACAGCGGCGCCAAGACGCCGAATTGCAGGCCCAGGCAGAGGCGCGGGCGCGGGCCCAGGCCGCCGCCGATGCCCGCGCCGAGGCGCAGGCCCGCGCCCAGGCCGAGGCCCGCGCCCGCGCCCAGGTCGAGGCCGAGCGTCTGGCCGCCACGCGCCGCCAGCGATCATACACCCCGCCCGAGGCCGAGAACGAACCCGAGGTCCGCGGCGCCCTGCCCGATGGCCGGATCACCACCACCGCGGCGGCGACGGCAACCGTCAAGGAGGGCATTCAGGTCAACCGCACCCAGATCATCGGCACGATCGGCGCGGGCAAGGCCAGCCGGGCCCTGATCCGCCTGTCGAACGGTCGCGTTCTGACCCTGCGTCTGGGCGACAGGATCAACGGCGGCACCATCACCGAAATCGGCAACAGCCGGATCACCTTCGTGAAGGGCGGACGCGCGCAGCAGCTTGCGGTGCTGAACGGCCAATAGCGGGGATGGAAGGCTTTCTGCTGCTGGCCACGGTCTATCTGATCAGCATGGTGGTGGCCGTGCCCATTTCGGCGCGGCTGGGGCTGGGCTCGGTCCTGGGCTATCTGATCTGCGGCATCCTGATCGGGCCGGTGCTGAACCTGACCGGCGGCCGGATGTCGGATCTTCAGAATTTCGCGGAATTCGGCGTCGTGATGATGCTGTTCCTGATCGGGCTGGAGCTGGAGCCGCGCAGCCTGTGGGACATGCGAAGTCGGCTGATCGGGCTGGGCGCGGCGCAGGTCCTGATCACGCTGGCCATTTTCGCGCTGATCGCTGCGGCCTTCGGCGCGGCCTGGCCGCAGGCGATCGTTCTGGGCATGATCCTGTCGGTCAGTTCGACCGCGATCGTGCTGCAGACCCTGACCGAAAAGGGGCTGATGCAGACGGCCGGCGGGCGATCCATCTTCTCGGTCCTGCTGGCGCAGGATATTGCGGTGATCCCGATGATCGCGCTGATGCCGCTGCTGGCGCCCTTCGGACAGCCCGCCGCAGAGGTCGGGGCCCAGGAGGGCGAGCATCTGGGCCAGTCCATGATGGCGGGGCTGCCCGGTTGGGGCACGGCGCTGGTGACCATCGGCGCCGTGCTGGCGGTGATCGTGCTGGGCCAATATCTGATCCGCCCGGTCTTCCGCTTTGTCATCGCCTCGCGCCTGCGCGAGATGGAGACCGCCATGGCGCTGCTGATCGTGGTTGGCATCGCCTCGCTGATGATCCTTGTCGGGCTGCCGCCGGCACTGGGCACCTTTCTGGCCGGGGTGATGCTGGCGCGGTCCGAATTCCGTCATGAGCTGGAAGCCCAGATCGAACCGTTCAAGGGTCTTCTGCTGGGGCTTTTCTTCATCACCGTCGGCGCGGGCATGGATTTTGCGATGCTGGCCGATCGCCCTTTGCCGATCCTGACCGCCGCGGCCGCGCTGATCGCCGTGAAGGCCGCGATCCTCTGGGTCATTGCCCGGTCCCACCGGATGGACGGACGGGCGCGCACGCTGTTCACGCTGTCGCTGGCGCAGGCTGGCGAGTTCGGCTTTGTCCTTGTCTCCTACGCCGTCGTGCTGCTGATCCTTCCCGCCGATCTTGCCAAGGCGATGTTGCTGGTCATCGCGCTCAGCATGCTGGCGACGCCGCTGCTGTTCATCCTCTATGATCAGGCGACGCGCCGCATCGGCGATGCCCGCGCCGAGGAACAGCCCGACGCCATCGACGAACAGCAGCCGATCATCATCGCGGGCATCGGCCGGTTCGGTCAGGTGGTCAACCGTCTGGTCAGCATGTCGGGTTTCCGAACCACGGTCCTGGACCACGATCTGAAACTGATCCAGTTGATGCGGCAATTCGGGTTCAAGGGCTATTTCGGCGATCCCTCGCGCCCCGAGATCCTGACCGCTGCCGGACTGGACAAGGCCCGCATCCTGGTCGCTGCGCTGGACGATCCCGAGGCCAATCTGAAGCTGATCCGCTATGCCCGCGAACGGCGCCCCGACCTGCATATCATCGCCCGCGCCCGCGACCGGGTGAACGTCTATCAACTTCATTCTGCCGGTGCGAACGACATCGTGCGCGAAACCTTCGACAGCTCGCTGCGCGCCGGCCGCTATGTGCTGGAAAACGCCGGCCTGTCGGAATACGAGGCGTCCGAACTGGAAAAGATCTTCTACCGGCTGGACCGCGCATCGCTGCGGGAACTGGCCGAGATCTGGAAGCCGGGCCTGCCACTGGACCAGAACGAAGCCTACATCACCCGCAGCCGCGAACTGAACCGCACGCTGGAAGCGGCGCTTCTGGAACGCTTTGCCGAGAAATCCGACCCCTACCCGGCCGGAGCGGACGAAGCCGATCCCGAACACGGACTTGGTCCCGCCGGCCCTGGCCCGCGGCCTGGCGGACGGTTCTGATTGCGGTTTCAACCCAAGGATACGGCAAGGTTCACCGCCAGCGCCAGGATCACGGTATTGAAGAAGAAGGACAGCGCCGAATGCAGCGTCGCGATACGCCGCAGCCTCGTGTCCCGGATCGCGACGTCCGAGGTCTGCGCCGTCATGCCAAGCGTAAAGCTGAAATAGACGAAATCCCACACGCCCGGATCATGGGTGTCGGGGAAATCCAGCCCCTCGGCCGCCTTGCCGCTGCCCTGCCGGGCGTAATAGCGCGAGGCATAGTGGAATGCCATGACCATGTGCAGCGTGGCCCATCCCAGCGGCACGGACAGGACCGCCAGCAGCGGCTGCAGCGCGCTGTCCTGACCCTTGGCGGTCCCAAGCGCGCCGATCACGGCGGAGAGCGACAGCGCGATGGCGGCGACCGCCAGTGCGACGATCAGACCGGCGCCCTCGTCGTCCTCGCGGCCATGCCGGCGCAGATCACCCGCCGTGAGGTGACGGGCGTGCAGGCCCGAGGCCGCCAGATAGACGGCAAAGAACAGATCCCCGCCCAGCAGCACCCGGTCGATGATGCCGCGCGGCGCGACAAGCACGGCCAGCGCACCAACCGCCAGCGCGACCAGAAACCGCGAATGCCTGCGCCAGACGCCGCGCATCGGATCACAGGGGCGTCTGCTGGTGCGCGATCAGCCGCCAGCCGTCGTCGCGCCGGATCCAGGTGCTGGAACAGAACGCCCTGTAGGTGATGCCCTCGCGCATCGCCGTGGCGCGATAGGCGAGGATCGTCACATCATCGCTTTCGGTGACATGGCGCTGGTCCATGACGATGCTGTCCCATCGCGGGGCGCCGCCCAATCTGCTGGCGATGGCGCGACCCTGAAGGATGCCCGTCGGGGCGAAGACCATCACCGCCGCCTCGTCCAGCCTGCGGATCGCCTCGGCGGCGCTGCCGGTCCAGAAAATCTGCTCGGTCGCCCAAAAATCCCGGTTCATCCATCCAGCCTTTCGATCGTCCATCCATCCCGTTCCAGAAGCCGCAGCACGCCCTGATCACCCGGAAGATGCAGCGCGCCGAATCCCGCGATGATGCCCTTGCCGGATTTCGCGGCCTCGGCCGCGCCCCGGGTCAGTGGCGCGATCCAGCTTTGGTTGCGCCGATCCATCAACTGCGTCCTGGCCAGCGTCATCTGTTCATCGACAGACTGCCGGTCCAGACCGGATTCGCGATAGGCGTCCTGTCGGCTGAATTCCCAGATCGCCCAGACATCGCCCCGGAAATAGGCGTTGGCCAGCGTCACGGCATAATCGTCGGCATGGGCCGCCATCGGCAGCGAGGCGCGGATCATGTCCAGTTCCTGCGCGGGGCTCAGATCCCGGAACAGGGCGAAGATGGTGTTCCAGGGCTCCAATGCGCGAACGGGCAGGTCAACGGCCTGTGCGCTCTGGATCAGCCTATCATCCAGGCCGCCGCCCTCGGCGCCATTCCCGGCCATCTGCCGCATCATGCAGGGACTGATTCCCAGCATCATCGCCACGTACCACGGCCGCAGCTTCGCGGTCACGATCGCAGGCGTTCCGCGCAGGGCCATCGCATCCGACAGCAGCGACCATTCCGCCCCGGACAGACGCTCGGGCAGGGTCGCGCCGTCGGGGTTCACCATCAGCGTCGGATCCTCGGCCAGGGCCTGCTTCAGCCGCGCCTTTTCCTTCGGTCCCGCCTCGACATACAGCGCGGCGGCGTCCTGCATGGGCCCGGACAGCCGCCGCATCGTCGAATCGTGACGCGGATCGGCGAAATGGAAGGTGCCGACCAGCGTCATGACCATGGTGTCCTTGCGGGCCTGCCACAGAATGCCCCGGTTGAAAGGCGCATCGGCAACCGCGCGGTCAAGCTGTTCGCGCTGATCCTGCGGCAGGGCGGCGATCAGGTCGGTGCCGACACATTCCGCCGTGGCCGCAGCCCCCCCCGACCACAGCATCAGCACGCCAGCCAACAAGACCCGATTCATGCCTGCCCTTTCTTGTCTGGCAATCCGTTCCGCACAGGCTGCCATATCCGCCCGGCAGCGACCAGCCGAAGCGCGATTTTTGTCCGCTTGCGGCGTTGACACCGGCCGTGACCAAGCCTAGATCACCGCCATTGGCACTCATAGAGAGTGAGTGCCAACAGCACTGCAACCTGAAACACGGAGTGTTCCAATGGCATTCAAACCGCTGCATGACCGGGTTCTGGTCCGCCGCGTCGAATCCGACGAAAAGACCAAGGGCGGCCTGATCATTCCGGACAGCGCCAAGGAAAAGCCCGCCGAGGGCGAGATCATCTCGGTCGGCGAGGGCGCGCGCAAGGATTCGGGCGAGCTGATCGCACCGTCGGTCAAGGCGGGTGATCGCATCCTGTTCGGCAAATGGTCGGGCACCGAAGTCACCATCGACGGCGAAGAGCTGCTGATCATGAAGGAAAGCGACATCCTGGGCATCATCGCCTGAGATCCGTCCCGCTTCCTTCAACGATAAATTCAGGAGAAACAAATGGCTGGTAAAGAAGTCAAGTTTAGCACGGATGCCCGTGACCGGATGCTGAAAGGCGTCAACATTCTGGCCGACGCCGTGAAGGTCACGCTGGGCCCCAAGGGTCGCAACGTCGTCATCGACAAGTCCTTCGGTGCACCCCGGATCACCAAGGACGGCGTCACCGTCGCCAAGGAAATCGAACTGACCGACAAGTTCGAGAACATGGGCGCGCAGATGGTCCGCGAAGTCGCGGCCCGCACCAATGACGAGGCCGGCGACGGCACCACCACCGCCACCGTTCTGGCCCAGGCCATCGTCAAGGAAGGCATGAAGGCGGTTGCCGCCGGCATGAACCCGATGGACCTGAAGCGCGGCATCGACCTGGCCACCACCAAGGTCGTCGAAGCCATCAAGGCCGCCTCGCGTCCGGTCAACGACAGCGACGAAGTCGCGCAGGTCGGCACCATCTCGGCCAACGGCGAAGCGTCGATCGGCCGCCAGATCGCCGACGCGATGCAGAAGGTCGGCAACGAGGGTGTCATCACCGTCGAAGAAAACAAGGGCATGGAGACCGAGGTCGAAGTCGTCGAAGGGATGCAGTTCGACCGTGGCTATCTGTCGCCCTATTTCGTGACCAACCCCGACAAGATGGTCGCCGAACTGGAAGATTGCTACATCCTGCTGCACGAGAAGAAGCTTTCCTCGTTGCAGCCCATGGTTCCGCTGCTGGAATCGGTGATCCAGTCGCAGAAACCGCTGCTGATCGTGGCCGAAGACGTCGAAGGCGAGGCTCTGGCCACGCTGGTCGTCAACAAGCTGCGCGGCGGCCTGAAGATCGCTGCCGTCAAGGCGCCGGGCTTCGGCGACCGGCGCAAGGCCATGCTGCAGGATCTCGCGATCCTGACCGGCGGCCAGGTGATCAGCGAAGATCTGGGCATGAAGCTGGAAAACGTGACCATCGACATGCTGGGCACGGCCAAAAAGATCACGATCAACAAGGACAACACCACTATCGTCGATGGCGCCGGTGAAAAGTCCGAGATCGAGGCCCGCGTCAGCCAGATCCGCCAGCAGATCGAGGAAACCACCTCGGATTACGACAAGGAAAAACTGCAGGAACGCGTGGCCAAGCTGGCCGGCGGTGTTGCCGTGATCCGCGTCGGCGGCATGAGCGAAGTCGAAGTGAAAGAGCGCAAGGACCGTGTCGATGACGCGCTGAACGCGACCCGCGCGGCCGTTCAGGAAGGTGTCGTCGTCGGCGGCGGTGTGGCCCTGGTTCAGGGTGGCAAGGCGCTGGAAGGCCTGAAGGGCGAGAACTCGGATCAGGAAGCCGGCATCGGCATCGTGCGCCGTGCGCTTGAGGCACCGATGCGGCAGATCGCGGAAAACGCCGGCGTCGACGGCGCTGTCGTGGCGGGCAAGGTGCGCGAATCCAGCGACAAGGCCTTTGGCTTCAACGCGCAGACCGAGGAATATGGCGACATGTTCAAGTTCGGCGTGATCGATCCGGCCAAGGTCGTGCGCACCGCACTGGAAGACGCTTCCTCGGTCGCGGGTCTGCTGATCACCACCGAAGCCATGATCGCCGAAAAGCCCGAACCGAAAGGCCAGGGCGGTGGCGGAATGCCCGACATGGGCGGCATGGGTGGCATGGGCGGCATGATGTAATCATCCCCCTGCCCTTGGCAGAACGGAAAGGGCGTCCTTCGGGACGCCCTTTTTCATTGCGATGCTGCATCCCCGGGCCGCGAAACGGCGCCGTCTCAATCCTTGACCAGAGGCTCCACCGCCATGGCATTGCACAGCGATTTGAAACGGGAATGGGCGACCTCGCCCATCAATTGCCGCCCGGTCCGGGTCAGCGTCAGTTCCAGCACCGATTTCCTGGCGGCAAGCTTCAAGCTGCCGGCGTCGGAAGGATCGTCGATCGAGAACATCGCGCCGAATCGCATCGCCTTGCCCAGGATTTCGGCGTCGCGGATTTCCGCCTCGCTCAGCAGGGCAAACAGCGGCAGCATCGGCGATTTCGACCGGCTGTTCTTGTAGCGATGCAGCAGGGCCAGACCCAGAAACACGCGCTCGGGATGGCTCAGCGCGGCCATGTTCGCACGGGTCACGTTGTCGAAACAGGCCTCGGCGCGGTAGTCGGGATGGGCGCGCCAGGTCGTGTCGTGCAGCAGGCAGGCCGCGCGGATCAGGCGCTCGCGATCGGCCGGCACCCGGCCGAAGATCGGCAGCAGGAACTGATACAGCTTCTTGCCGAAGCCCGGCATCCGCGCCATCTGGCGTTCGGTGAAGCGGGCCGCCTCGATCAGCGGATCACGCTTGCGCAGCGTGTCGGACATATGCTCGTAGAGCAGCCCTTCGCGGATGCCGTAGCTGCTGATCGCCAGATCGGCGGGGCCGAAGGTCTCGACCAGTTCCGACAGCACCTGCGAGGCCAGCGGCACCAGTTCCATTCGCGAAGACGAGATCCCGACCCGGCCGCGCAATTCGTTCAAATCGTTCGCCCCGATCCAGTCCAGCGTGTCCGCGACCGCCTGCGGCGTCATGCGATATTCGTGCAGCACCGTCATCGGATAATCGGAACGTTCCATGTCCAGCCGCGCAATGGCCCGCCAGGATCCGCCGACCAGATAGATCCGCTGGTGATCCGTGCCCATCCGTTGCGCCAGATCGGCCATGATCGAACGGATGTGGGCTTTCAGCCCGTCCTTGCCGCCCTTGATCTGTTGCAGCCGGAACGGCCCCAGTTGCGAGGTCGCCCGCCGTCCGACCTTGCCGTCCTTCAGTTCCGCCAGTTCCATGGAATTGCCGCCGATGTCGCAGACCAGCCCGTTCGCGCCGGGCCAGCCCAGCAGCACGCCCTGCGCGGACAGACGGGCTTCTTCCTCGCCGTCGATGACCCACATCCTGATGCCGGTCTCGCGTTCGATTCGCGCCTGAAAGTCGGGCCCGTCCTCGGCCTCGCGCACGGCGGCGGTGGCGACGCAGGTCAGCGGCTCGATATCCATGCCCTTGGCCAGCGCGGCAAACCGGCTGAGCGCGGCAAAGCCACGCTCGACGCCCGCCGGGTTCAGGCGCCCGGTCGAGGCCATCTCGGCCCCCAGACCGGCCATGACCTTTTCATTGTAGAAATAGGCGGGCGAACGCGCGGCACCGTCAAACACCACCAGACGGATCGAGTTCGAACCGACATCGACCACGCCGACCCGTTTCAACGCCCGTTTGGGAAGTGTGTCGAACATCTTGCCGAAAGGCTCGATCTGCCGGCCGGTATTGGTCCGCACGCCGTTCATTCCCAGGCCCCCTGCTTGCGCATTGGCCCCGTTAATGGCCCGTGATGGCGTCCCGGTCAATCCGGCGAATGGGTCAGCGCCGGAACGTCGCGCGCGCCCGCCGTGCCGCGTCCTGAAAGCGAGGGGTTTTCCATGAAGAACCGGTGGCAGTTGAACAGATCATCGCGCCCATCGGGCAGATAGCGCACGAAACGGCCGTCGGGTTGCAGCAGCCAGCTTTGCGCCTCGTCGGCCATGTTGGCGGCCATGACCTGGCTGACGATCTGCGCCTTGACCGTCTCGTTGACGCATTCGACCAGCGTTTCGACGCGCCGGTTCAGGTTGCGGTCCATCAGGTCGGCCGAACTGATGAACACCCGCGCCTTTTTCGACGGCAGGCCAAAGCCGTTGCCGAAACAGATGATGCGGGAATGTTCCAGATAGCGGCCGACAATGGATTTCACGCGAATATTTTCAGACAAGCCACTGATACCTGGCCTTATTCCGCAAATTCCGCGTACGACGAGGCTGATCTTGACCCCCGCCGCGCTGGCCGCGTAGAGCGATTCGATCATGTCCTTTTCGATCAGCGAATTGGCCTTGCACCAGATCGCGGCGGGTCGTCCGGCCCGGGCCATCTCGGCCTCGCGCGCGATCAGTTCCAGCAGCCGGTCTTTCAGCCCGATGGGCGAGATGGCAAGGTTTTCCAGCCCCGCCGGCTGAACATAGCCCGAGAGATAGTTGAAGACCCGCGTCGCATCCCGGCCCAGGGCCGGATCGCAGGTGAACAGCGACAGATCGGTATAGATTCGCGCCGTGATCGGGTGGTAGTTGCCGGTCCCGTAATGGGTATAGGTGACCAGGCTTTCGCCCTCGCGCCGGACGATGGCGCTGATCTTGGCGTGGGTCTTGTAGTTCACGAAGCCGTAGACGACATGGGCGCCGGCCCGCTCCAGGCGCCGCGACTGGCGGATATTGGCGGCCTCGTCGAAGCGGGCCTTCAATTCGACCAGCGCGGTCACCGACTTGCCCGCCTCGGCGGCCTCGCAAAGCGCATCGACGATCGGACTGTCACGGCTGGTGCGATACAGGGTCTGCTTGATCGCCAGCACGTCAGGGTCGCGCGCCGCCTGCTGCAGGAAACGCACCACCATGTCGAAGGTCTCGTAGGGATGCTGCAGCAGCATGTCCTTTTGCCGGATCGCGGCGAACATGTCGCCGTGGTGATCCTGCACCCGTTCCGGCACACGAGGGGTGAAGCCGGGCCATAACAGGTCGCGACGATCATCCAGCACCAGTTCGCGCAGATCGGCCATCCCCAGAAGGCCCTCGACCTCGATCACCTCGTCGGGGCCGACTTCCAGTTCCTCCATGATCAGCCGCCGCAGCCGGTCGGGCGCGCCATGGGTGATCTTCAGCCGGATCACGCTGCCGCGGCGGCGGCGTTTCAGCGCGGTCTCGAATTCACGGACCAGATCCTCGGCCTCTTCCTCGACCTCCAGATCGCTGTCGCGCAAGACCCGGAAGGCGCAATGGCCGATATCGCGATAGCCGGGAAAGAGACTGCCGAGATGCATCAGCAGCAATTCCTCGAGCCGCAGGAATCGCCCGCCCCCCGGCAGCGGAACGAAGCGAGGAAGCTGGGCCGGGATCGGCAGCAGGGCCTGCATCTGACGTCCATCCGTCTGCCGGGCCAGTTCCAGCGCCAGCGAGAAGCCGGTATTGGGAATGAAGGGAAACGGATGGGCCGGGTCGATGGCCAGCGGCGACAGGACCGGAAAGACCCTGGTCTCGAAATAGCGGTGCAGGAATTCCTCTTCGCTGCGGGTGATGTTGCTGCGCGACAGGATGACGATGCCGGCCTCTTCCATCTCGCGGCGCAGGCGGTTCCAGACGCCTTGCTGCGCGCTCATCAGGCGGCGGGCGTCGGTGTTGATCAGCGCGAGTTGCTCGGCGGCGGTGCGTCCGTCGTCGGAGGGCGTGGTGTTTCCCTCGCGCACCAGTTCGCGCAGCCCCGCCACGCGGACGGTGTAGAATTCATCCAGATTGGTCGCGCTGATCGAGACGAAGCGCAGCCGTTCCAGCAGCGGAACGCGGGCATTGCGCGCCTCGTCCAGAACCCGCCAGTTGAAGGACAGCCAGCTGATTTCACGGTTGAAGAACCGCGCCGCCCCCTGCGGCGGGCCTCCGGGCAGGTCCTGCGGTTCGGGAAAGGGATGGCGGAGAAAATCGGCCTGGGTCATCGCGTCTGCAACAATGCTGGGAAACGGCGCCGATCATGCCTCGGCAGGCGTCAGGATGTCCAGCGCCTCGGCCGCCATCCGGCGTGTCACCGGGCCCTGCGCGGCCATCGCGGCGCGGTCGATCGCCGCGACAAGGCGCCGGGCAAGCCCCAGATCGCGGTCCATGCGCAGAACCAGCCAGTCGATCAGCCCGGCCGGAACCGCCAGTTGCCGGTCCGCGAACAGCTTGACAAGCACGGCGGCCAGCAGCGTCTCGTCCGGCGGGCCCAGTCGGACCTGCGGCATCGCGTCCATGCGCGAACGCAGATCGGGCAGCACCAGCCCCCAGTCGCGCGGCGCCCGGCGCGCGGTCATCAGCAGCAGGCAATCGCGTGGCCCGCAAAGATTCCACAGATGGAACAGCGCCTGTTCGGCGCCGGCCGCAAAGCCCGCATGATCGGCATCCTCGACGACCAGCGCGCCGCCGTCAGCGGCCAGTGCATCGGCCGCGTCCGGCCGCAGGCTGGCGGCCGACAGCCGGCGCGCGCCGTTCTCGGCCGCCCAGAAGGCGGCGAGGTGGGTCTTGCCCGCCCCTTCCGGGCCGATCAGCAACATCCGTCCCTGCGGCCATGCCTGTGGCGAATCCAGCATCGCCAGGGCCGCCTGATTGGCCGGAGCAGGCAGGAAGTCGGCGCGCGCATGGGCCGGCGGGGTGGTCAGATCCAGCGTCAGTTGCCGCGACATCCTGGCCTCACGCCTCGCGGTCGCGTCGCAGGTCTTCCTGCATCGTCTCGATCTGCGCGGCGGCAAGGCTGCGGTCGGCCTGCAACCGCGCCTCGACCAGCGCCTTCGCGACGGTGCCGCGCGGCACGATCTCGACCAGCGTCGGCGTGTCCGGTTCGGCCGGCACGGTCTGGCCGGTATAAAGTGCGCTTTCGCGGTAACGCTCGGTCAGGAAGCGGGCCAGAACCCCAAGCGCCGCCGCCATCGGAACCGCCATGACCAGGCCGACAAAGCCGAACAGCGCGCCGAAGACCGACAGCGCCAGCAGCAGCCAGACCGGATGCAGCCCGACATGGCCGCCGACGATCTTGGGTTGCAGGTAGTTGCCCTCGACCACCTGTCCAAGCGCAAAGATCGCGATCACCGCGCCAACCCATAGCGGATCGCCCCAGAAGCTGAACAGGGCGACGCCGATCGCCGTGATGCCGCCGATCAGAACCCCGACATAGGGGATGAAGGACAAGGCCGCCGCCATGATCCCGATGAAGAAGCCGAAGGGCAGCCCGACCAGCATCAGCGCGATGGAATACCAGGTTCCCAGAATCAGGATCACCAACCCCTGCCCGCGCACGAATCCCGACAGCGCGAGGTCGATCTCGGATGCGAGCCGACGCAGGACCGGGGCGTGTTCGCGCGGCAGCAGCCGGTCGATCTCGGATACCATGCGGTCCCAGTCCAGCAGCAGATAGAAGGCCACGACCGGGACGATGACCAGCAGCGCCACGGTGCTGATCACACCGCCGAGCGAGCTCATGATGGTCTGGGCGATCCGGCTCCATTGGTCGCCCATCGCCTTGCCCAGATCGCTGATCGCCGAGGCGACGGTGCCGTCTTCGGGCATCAGTTGCGGAAACCGGGCGGTGACGAAAGCGCGGGCCTGATCGAACATCTCGGGCGCGGTGTCGATCAGCGCGACCGCCTGCCGCACGAGGATCGGCACGATCAGCAGGCTCACGGCAACGAACAGCAGGATCGCCGCCAGGGTGATCACCGCAACCGCCATGGTCCGCGACAGGCCGGCCCGCTCCAGCCGGTCGGCCAGCGGATCCAGAAGATAGGCGATGCCCGCCCCGAGGATGAAGGGCAGCACGGCCTGACCCAGCAGCCACATGGCGATCAGCAGGGCCAGCGCCGCGACGCCCCACCAGATCAGTTGCCGCTGAACGGGCATGTGCATTGCCGGCCTCGTCATGTTCACATTGTCGCGAATGTGGCTGTCTCAAGCCGCGGTTGCAAGGCTTCGCCTGCCGCGAGACGGCCGGTTCTTGGCAACCGGCGGCCGATCCGCTAACGCTGCGGCCGAGCCAGGTGAAGGATTCCGCCCATGCGTCTGTCGCGCTATTTCCTGCCCCTCCTGAAAGAGGATCCCAAAGAGGCCCAGATCGTCAGCCATCGGCTGATGTTGCGTGCGGGCATGATCAAGCAGCAGGCGGCGGGCATCTATTCCTGGCTTCCGATGGGCTACAAGGTGCTGCGCCGGATCGAACAGATCGTGCACGAGGAACAGCAGCGCGCGGGCCATGTTCCGCTGCTGATGCCGACGTTGCAGCCCGCCGATCTGTGGCGCGAGAGCGGCCGCTATGACGATTACGGCGAAGAAATGCTGCGCATCCGTGATCGCCACAAGCGCGATCTGCTCTACGGGCCCACCAATGAGGAGATGATCACCGACATCTTCCGGTCGGGCGTGAACAGCTACAAGGATCTGCCGCTGACCCTGTATCACGTGCAGTGGAAATTCCGCGACGAGATCCGGCCACGTTTCGGGGTCATGCGGGGCCGGGAATTCCTGATGAAGGACGGCTATAATTTCGACCTGACCAGGGAAGACGCGCTGCACGCCTATAACCGGCACCTGGTCAGCTATCTGCGCACCTACGAACGGATGGGGCTGCGGGCGATCCCGATGCGCGCCGACAGCGGTCCGATCGGCGGCGACGACACGCATGAATTCCTGGTCCTCGCCGAGACCGGCGAATCCGAGGTCTTCTATGACAGTGCAATCACCGACCTGACCTTCGGAGACCGGCAGATCGACTACGACAGCCACGAGGAATGCCAGGCGGTGATGGACGAATTCACCAGCCGCTATGCCCGCACCGACGAAACCCACGACCCGGCACTGTTCGATCAGATCCCGCAGGAACGCCGCCGCCAGGCCCGCGGCATCGAGGTCGGCCAGATCTTCTATTTCGGCACCAAGTATTCCGAACCGATGGGCGCCACCGTCGTCGGCCCCGACGGCGCCAGGGTTCCGGTCCACATGGGCAGCCACGGCATCGGCGTCAGCCGCCTGCTGGGCGCGATCATCGAGGCCAGCCACGACGACAAGGGCATCATCTGGCCCGAAGGCGTGACGCCCTTCCATGTGGGCCTTGTCAATCTGAAGCAGGGCGATTCCTCGACCGACAGCGCCTGCGAGGCGATCTATGCCGAATTGCAGGCGCGCGGGCTGGACCCGCTCTATGACGATCGGAACGAACGGGCGGGGGCGAAATTCGCGGCCATGGACCTGATCGGCCTGCCCTGGCGGATCACCGTCGGTCCGCGCGGTTTGTCGAACAACCGGGTCGAACTGACCTGCCGCAAGACCGGCGACAGCGAGGAAATGTCGCCCAAGGACGCCATCGCGCGGGTGACCGGGGTCTATCGCCCGATCCTCGCGATGCCGGCCCCGGCGCCGTGATCGGGCTGCTGCGGCTGGTCGTGGCGGTGGCATTTGCCGCCGCGCTGTCGCAGTTCCCGGCCTTTTCGGATCAGTATGTCCAGCGCCTTGGCGGTCGGGTCGATGCCCTGGCGCGTGTCGCCGCCGAATTCGACGCCAGTGCCGAACGCGCCGGGCTGACACGGGTCGAGGCGCTGGCCGACCTGTCGGGCAGCACCTTCCGCGACGCCCATCAGGCCGACATGCGCCGCACCTTCCGGCGGCTGGACCGTGCGCGCGCCGATTTGCAGATGCTGCGGCTGGCCGGTCCGCTGGAACGCATGGCCCTGCCCCATCGCCTGCGCGACAGCGAGACGCTGAAGGCCACCTGGGGCGATTTCCGGCCCGCGTTTCCCGTGACCCGCGCGGGATTGATTGCCGCGGGCATCGGATTTCTTCTGGGCTGGCTGCTGGCCTCTCTGCCGCGCCTGTTGCTGGGCGGGGGCCGGGAACGGCTGGGCTGGCGCTGATCGCCGCAAGCGCGCCGCCGCACCTGACCGCGACGCCCCAAGCCTGCCCGAACAGGCAGGCGTGACGTTGCGACATCGTGCTTTTCTTTTGGGCAGCGGGCTTCTAACCTGACGCGCAGGACAACGTTCCAACTGGGAGAAAAGTCAATGAAGAAGCTGCTTCTGGCCAGTGCCGCCGGCGTACTGATCGCCGGTGCCGCCGGCGCCGAGGAGATCAAGATGGGGATTTCGCTGGGCTTCACCGGCCCGCTGGAATCGATGGCGCCCGCGATGCGCGACGGCGCCGAACTGGCGATGAAGGAAATCAGCGATTCCGGCCTGCTGCTGGACGGATCGACCGTGACCCCGGTCGAGGGCGATTCGACCTGCGCCGACGCGGCCGCCGCGACCGCGACCGTCGAGCGCCTGATCACCGCCGAAAAGGTCAAGGGCATCGTCGGCGGCATGTGTTCGGGCGAGACCATCGCCTCGCTGGAAAACGTGGCCAAGCCGAACGGCATCGTCATGATCTCGCCCTCGGCCACCTCGCCCGCGCTGTCCACGATCGAAGACAACGATCTGTTCTTCCGCACATCGCCGTCGGATGCGCGTCAGGGCGAGGTGATGTCCGACATCATCCTGGACCGCGGCATCAAGAACGTCGCCGTGACCTATACCAACAACGATTACGGCAAGGGGCTGGCCGACAGTTTCCAGGCCGCGTTCGAGAAGAAGGGCGGCACCGTCACCGTGAACAGCGCCCATGACGACGGCAAGGCCGATTATTCGGCCGAGGTCGCGGCGCTGGCCGCCGCGGGCGGCGACGCGCTGGTCGTGGCGGGCTATGTCGATCAGGGCGGCTCGGGCATCGTGCGCGCGGCGCTGGATACCGGCGCCTTTGACACCTTCGTCTTCCCCGACGGCATGGTCGGCCAGCAGCTTGTCGATAATTTCAAGTCCGAGATCGACGGCAGCTTCGGGCAGAACCCCGCCGCCGAAGGCGAGGGCCGCGACAAATATGTCGCGATGGCCAAGGAAGCGGGCTTCGACGGCACCGGCGCCTTCTCGGCCGAGGCCTATGACGCCGCATCGCTGATGCTGCTGGCGATGGCGGCCGCGAAATCCAGCGATCCGGCCGAATACAAGGGCAAGATCATGGATGTGGCCAATGCGCCGGGTGAAAAGATCCTGCCCGGCGAACTGGCCAAGGCGCTGGAGATCCTGAATGGCGGGGGCGACATCGATTATGTCGGCGCGACCTCGGTCGAACTGGTCGGCGCAGGCGAATCCGCCGGCATCTATCGTGAAGTCACCTTTGACGGTGGCAAGATGGAAGTCGTCGGCTATCGCTGA
>NZ_DHXG01000033.1:0-6680 GCF_002413585.1 Paracoccus sp. UBA5162 | reverse complement strand
TTTGCGATCGCATCGCGGATCACGTTGCCCAGCGTGGACAATTCCTTGGCCTGATCCGGTTTGATCGCGGCCGAGCCCGTCTCGAAGGTGATCGCGTCGATATTGACCGGCGCGACCAGCGACCGGACCTGCGGGATGTCCCGGATCTGTGCCAGCGTGAAGCGACGGCTGAAATCCGATTCCCGCATCAGCGCGTCTCGCAATTGCGCCTCGTCCATGGCGCCGGCCGATGCACTCACCGCCTTGGCCGGAGCGGGAAGGCTCGAGACGTCCACGGGTTCGGCAACCGCCGAATCGTCGATCAGCCGCACGCTGGATCCATCCGCCGACACCAGCGTCCGGCGCAGCACACGAAGATCGGCGTCGCGGATGGTCACGATCTTGCTGCCATCGGCGCGCGTGACGATCGTGCGCGAAGAACCGTCGCCAAAATTCTCGGTGCTGACGGTCGAGCCCGGCTGACGCAGCAGCGCAACTTCGTCCTTGATGACCTGCTGGCTGCCATCCGACCGGGTCACGACAACGCGATCCGGCGCGCTCAGCGCGACCTGGCGGTTGTTGTTCAGCATCGCGCCGACGGCGACGCCGCCCAGACCCAGAAGCAGGGCCTTGGCCAGATCGTTCTTGCCGTCATCACCGCCATTCGAATCCTGCGCCGCGTTCTGCTGACCGGTCGTGGAGTTCAGGGCATCGCGCAGATTCGTCGTGAAATCCTCGGACGAGGACCGGCTGTTGTCTTCGGTCACCTTTTCTTCGGTCACCTCGGCATCGGCCGCATTCTCGTCCAGAGCGGCGGCTGTCGGCGCTTCGGTCGTCGCCGCAGCCTCCCTCGCGGCTTCGGTTTCGGTCACGTCCTGTTCCGGGACGGCCGCCTCTTGGCCGGAGGCATCCGTGGTGGTGGTTGTCTCGGCCTCGGTGGCAGCCTTGGTGTCGGCCGATGCTTCGGCTTCGGGGGCGCCTGATCCGGCGCCGCTGTCGGCGGGCTTATCCGCTTCAGTCGTCTTGTCCGATTCCTCGGCCAGGGCCTTGGCCAGCGCGTCTTCGTCGCTGGCCGGATCGGCGCCCTCGCTGTCGGCGGCCTTGGCAGGCTCGCGGGCGTCGGTTTCGGCCTTCTGGTCCGTGGTCACCTCGGCACCGGCCGCATTGGTTTCGGTCGCGTCCGGTTGCTGCGCGGCGGCGTCAGCTTCCGCTGCGCCAGAGGATTGCGCCTCGCCGGTCGCCGTCATGTCGCCGGAGGTCGTCGTCGCTTCACCGGATGCCTTTGCGCCGCCGGTCGTCTCACCGGTCAACGTCGCCTCGGTGTCCTGCGCCTTGACCGAACCGGATTGATCCGATTCCTTGGCCAATGCGTCCGCAAGGGCATCCTCGCCCGTCGCGGCGTCCCCGGTTGCGGTGGTTTCTTCCGAGGCCGCGGGATCTGCCGTATCCGTCATTGCGGGGTCCGCTGCCGGCGCCTCTGGCGCGGCGGCGGGGTCTTCGGCCATTGTCGCATCGGCCGGTGCGGCCGGCGCGGCCGTAGAGCCTCCGGCATCCCCCTGCCCTGCCGCTGCCTCAGCCTTGGCTTCAGGCGCAACGGTGCCCGACGCATCGACAGAGCCGTCCGTTGCCGGCATCTCGTCGGCGGCGGATTGTTCTGGAGCGGCCGTTTCTTCGGCACCGGCATTGGCTGCGGGCTGTTCGGTGCCACAGGGTGCCGCACTGCCGTCGGCACAGGGCTGGGCCGCTGTGGCATCGACCTCGGGCACGATTGCGGGCTGTTCGCCCTGGGCGCTCTGCGCGGGCTGGTCGGAATTGGCATCAGGCTTGGCCGCCTGGGCCATGGCAATCTGCGGCGCCAGCAGAGACAGGCAGGCCGCGATTGCGGTGGTGTTGTGAATGATGCGGCGCATGGGTGCTCCTTCATTGCCGTTTGGCGATTGTTCGAGCGACAAACAGTCGCAGTGGACCGTCAGTTCCAAACAAGCGCGTGATCACCGCGTCGCGACGCCGCCGAAAACGGGTCTGAAGGTCGGGCTTCTTTCGCCTGGCGGGCTGGAATTCCCGTTCGCTGCAAAGACGTTGGCGCACGACGCGCGTCGGCAGCAGGCAATCCGCAATGCGTCATGGATGGCCCGTGAGCTCGCTGCCTGCCAATCAAGGGCAGATCCGTCACCTGCGGGCGAGGCAGGCTGGCGCGTCGCGATGCGGAAAAACTGGTCGGAGCGAGAGGATTCGAACCTCCGACCCCCTGCTCCCGAAGCAGGTGCGCTACCAGGCTGCGCTACGCTCCGACCGTAGGTGGGGCAACTAGCGCGCGGCGGGTGGCTTTGCAAGCCCCATTTCAGTCGCGCGGATGCCACAAACGTTGCAGGATCGCGGACTTCGGCGCTGTCACGGTCTCGGTCCGCAGCCGTGTCGCCAGCACCGGACGGTTGGCCGAATTGCCGCCGCGCCCCTCGCGCCAGACGATGTAGAGGCCCGAGCCGATGATGATCGCCGCGCCGATCAGCGTCGGCAGGTCCAGCACCTCGCCGAACAGGAACCAGCCATAGCCCGTGGCCCACAGGATCTGCGAATATTGCATCGGCGCGACGATCGCCGCCTCGCCGGCGCGATAGGCAAGGATGACCAGAAAGCCACCGGCAAGTCCCAGCCCCGCGATCAGTCCGGCCAGCGCCAGGTCGGGCAGCGCCATCGGCGTGTAGCCAAGGCTCAACGCGCCCCCGGTCACGACGAAATTGCCCAGCATCGGCCACATGATCAGGACCACCGGACGTTCCGTCCCGCCCAGCTTGCGGATGATCACCGCCGCCAGCCCGCTGGCCAGCGCGGCGATCAGCGCCGCGCCGTGACCGGGCGCCAGCGTCTGCCCGCCGGGCCGCAGCACGATCAGCACGCCGATCAGTCCGACGATGACCGCGGCCCAGCGATGCGCCCCGACACGTTCGCCCAGCACCGGAATCGACAGGATGGTGATCAGCAGCGGGGTGGCGAAAAGGATCGCATAGACCTGCGCCAGCGGCAGATTCGAGAAGGCATAGAACCCGGCCATCCCCGACGCTACCGCGCAGGCGGTGCGCAGCGCGATCCAGCCGGGGCGGTTTGGCCGCAGCGTGCCATGCGTCCGGTCCCGCATCAGCACCATCGAGATCAGCGGAAAGGACAGCAGCGAGGAAAAGAACAGGATCTGAAACGCGGGATAACGCGCGCCAAGCGTCTTGATCACCGCGTCATGCGTCGCATAAAGGCCCATCGCCGCCAGTTGCAGCAGCGCGCCCCGGACATTGGCCGAAAGCCCCAATCACGCCCCCGCGGACAGCGCGGCCACGATCCGGTCGCCCATCTGCGCGGTCGAGACCGGCGTGCCGCCCTCGGGGCCCATCAGATCGGCGGTGCGGACGCCATCGGCCAGGACAGCCTCGATCGCGCGTTCCAGTTCGGCCGCCGCGTCGCCCCGGTCGAAGGAATAGCGCAGCGCCATCGCGAAGCTGAGGATGCAGGCGATCGGATTGGCCTTGCCCTGCCCGGCAATGTCGGGCGCGCTGCCATGGACGGGTTCATACAGCGCCTTGGGCCGGCCATTCGCCATCGGTGCGCCGAGGCTGGCCGATGGCAGCATTCCAAGGCTGCCGGTCAGCATCGCGGCGGCGTCCGACAGGATGTCGCCGAACAGGTTGTCGGTCACGATCACGTCGAACTGGCGTGGATCGCGGACAAGCTGCATCGCGCCATTATCCGCATACATATGCGACAATTCCACATCGGGATATTCGTTGTCGTGGACCCATTGCACCTCTTCGCGCCACAGGATGCCCGATTCCATCACATTGGCCTTTTCCATCGAGCAGACCCTGTTGCTGCGCCGCCGCGCCAGTTCAAAGGCGGATCTTGCCACGCGCCGGATCTCGCCGCTGGTGTATCGCTGGGTATTGACGCCGACGCGGCCGCCCTCGTTGTCGGGGTTGTTGTCATCGGCATGGATCCCGCGCGGCTCGCCGAAATAGACGCCGCTGGTCAGCTCGCGCACGATCAGGATGTCCAGACCGGCCACGACCTCACGCTTGAGTGACGAAAAATCTGCAATAGAATCAAAACATTGCGCTGGACGCAAGTTGGCAAACAGGTCCATTTCCTTGCGCAGGCGCAGCAGGCCGCGTTCGGGCTTGAGACTGAAATCGAGATCGTCGTATTTCGGCCCCCCGACCGCGCCCAGCAGCACCGCATCGACCGCTTGTGCCCGGGCCATGGTCTCGTCCGCCAGGGGCTTTCCGTGCCGGTCATAGGCCGCGCCGCCCACCAGATCGTGACCGATCTCGAAGGACATGCCGCGATTGGCCTCGAACCAGCCGATCACCTTGACCACCTCGGCCATGACCTCGGGGCCGATTCCGTCGCCGGGCAGAACGAGAAGCGAGAAACGATCGGCCATGCAGTCCTCCTCAGGATCGGGAATGACCCCGGTTAGACCCGACCCGCAGCAGGGTCAAGTTCACGGTGAATTGGGTTGCGGGCGGCGCCTGGCACGCAGAACGGTTGGGACCGCGAGAGGCAAGGGGAATCGACCATGCGAGCGTGGGACATGCTGATGATCACGGCACTGGCCGGAGGCGCGCTGCTGCTGGCCGGAGCCGAGATCTCGTCCGGCGGGCAACGGCTCAGCGTGCCGCTGCCCGATGTCTCGGCCATGAACCGGACCGAGGCCGACATGCTGGCCCGGCAACTGGCCGAGATCGAGGTGATCACCGCGAACTGTCCCGATTATGCCATCACCGATGGCGAATGGACCCTGCTCAGCGGCACCGGCGATCTGCTGGCGGCGCAGATCGGCGTCGACCCCACGCAATATGAACGCGATTATTTCGGACCGGCCTTCACGCTGCTGGACGACCCCTCGTCCTGCGACCGCATCGGCCCCGAGGCGCGGCCGCTGATCGACCGGCTGATCCGGATGGGTGGCGGGACCAAACTGCAGCGATGACCGGCCCTGTCCCTCGGGCCTCGGCTTGATTATGCTGCGGACCGACCCATCGCTCAAAGGCCGCCCATGTCCGATATTCCGCTGGTCGTCGCCCCGAATCTCAAACGCCGCCTTTCGGGCGTCACGGCGACGGTTGTGCGGCTGATCCCGGTTCAGGCAAAGATGATCGCGATCCGCGCCACCGGGCCGGGCCTGCCGCCCGATGTGCCGCATATCCCGCTGCTGCGCGCAGCGACCCTGCCGCGCGACCGCTGGCGTGTCTGGCACGCGCGGCGCAACACGGAAATGCTGCTTGGACTGATCCTGCGCCATCTGCTGGGGCGGAAATACCGGCTGATGTTCACCTCGGCCGCGCAGCGCCGCCATAGCCGCTTCACGAAATGGCTGATTCGCCGGCAGGAGGCGCTGGTGGCGACCACGCCGCAGGCCGCGGCCTATCTGGAACGGCCCGCCCGCGTCGTCATGCATGGCGTGGACACTCGGATCTTCCACCCCGCGCCGGATCGCGCCGCGCTGCGCCGCCAGCTCGGGCTGGATCCGGATGCGGTGCTGATTGGCTGTTTCGGGCGTGTGCGCGAACAGAAGGGCGTCGACCTGCTGGTCCGCGCGGGCCTCGATCTGCTGGCCGCCCGACCGCGCGCGCAGATCATCTTCACCGGGCGCATTACCCCCGACAACCGCGCCTTCGCCGACGGGTTGCAGGACCGGATCGGCAGGGCCGGGTTGCAGGACCGGATCCGCTTTCTGGGGGAATTGCCCTGGGACCGGCTGGTGCGGCATTACCAGGCCCTGGACCTTTTCGCCGCGCCCGCCCGCTGGGAAGGCTTCGGTCTGACCCCGCTGGAGGCGATGGCCTGCGGCGTTCCCGCCATCGGTGCCCGCGTCGGCGCCTATGAGGCGCTGATCCGCGACGGCGAGACCGGCAGCCTGGTCCAGACCGGCGATGCGGGGGCCTTGTCGGCGGCGCTGGCCCGCTGGCTGGACGACGATGCGGCGCGCGCGGCCGCGGGACGCGCGGCACGCATCCATGTCGAGGCGAACCACTCGATCCAGGCCGAGGCTCGCGCGCTGGTCCGCATCTATCACGATCTGCTGTCGCAGCCATGAACCGCCTGCGCTTTCTGGCCGCGCGCAGCCTGCGCCAAGAGACCGCGCTGATGCGCCTGTCGGTGCCGCAACGGGAACTGCTGGCCGATCTGGCCGGCCGGTCGGTCGCGCTGATCGGCAATGCCCGCGCATTGGCCGAGGCGGCCCATGGCTCCGCCATCGACAAAGCCGACCTGGTGATCCGCATCAACCGCGCGCCGATGCCCGCGGCCCCCAGCCATGGCAGCCGCACCGACTGGCTGGCCCTGGCGGTGCGGCTGGCCGCGCCTGATCGCGACCGCATCGGGCCCGCGCGCATCCTGTGGATGTCGCCCAAGCGCAAGCGGCTGGACTGGCGGACGGCGGCCAGCCCCGGCTTCTATCTGCATCCGCTGGGCGATTATTGCGCCCTGCGCGACCGGCTGGGCGCGCCGCCCACGACAGGGGCGATGCTGATCGACCTTGCGCTGCGGTCCGGGCTTGCCTCGCTGACACTCTATGGTTTCGATTTCTTTGCCAGCCAGAGCCTGTCGGGACGTCGCACCGCCGCGCAGGTGCCACATGATTTCGGCGCCGAAGCGGCCTGGGTCGGGGACATGCAGCGCCGCGACCCCCGCCTCGACCTGGTGGCTTGAGA
>NZ_DHXG01000024.1:0-2796 GCF_002413585.1 Paracoccus sp. UBA5162 | reverse complement strand
GCGGCGAAAGGCGCGCCGATGGCCGGAACCTGCGCCCCACCCTTTTCCGCCGCGCGCGCGGAGCCAAACGCGCACGGCAATGCTGTCCATGCTCAAGTCGTCGGGCAGTTCCGGCCATGCCATTTCAATCGGCTGATCGGGTCTTGACGCTAGCCTTCATCCAGCGACGCGAACAGATCCGGGTTTTCCTCGCCCTCGACCATCAGATATCCCGCCAGACCCTTTTCCGCCCGCGACAACGCATGATCGACCAACACGAACCGTCCGGGAACATCGCATGTGAACTCGACCATCGCCGAGCCGCCGGCCGGCACCGTGACGGTCTGGACATCCTTCAGCGGCGGTGTCTCCAGCGATCCGTGCACATAGACCCGATCGAAGATTTCGCCGATGACGTGGAAGGACGACGTATAATTGGGCCCGCCGACACCGAAGAAGATGCGCACCGTCTCGCCGACCTTGGCCTTGAGAGGATAGTGATCGGTCAGCGCGCCGGTATGGCCGTTGAAGACGAAATATTCGGGACGCTCGTCGACGAGCTTGTCGTAGCTTTCGGTCAGCAGGCCCGGGGTGCCGATGCGTTCCTCGGTATAAAGTTCGCCCTGCATGACATAATATTCCCGATCGACCGGCGGCAGCCCGCCTTCCGGCTCGACCAGGATCAGGCCATACATGCCGTTCGAGATGTGCTGAGCCACGGGCGCGACCGCGCAGTGATAGACGTAGAGCCCGGCATTGAGCGCCTTGAACCTGAAGCTGTAGCTTTCGCCCGGCCCCGGCGAGCCGAGCGCCGCGCCGCCGCCCGGTCCGGTTACGGCGTGCAGGTCGATATTGTGGGCAAACCAGCTATCCTCGTTGTTCTTGAGATAGACCTCGACGGTATCGCCGACCCGGACGCGCGCGAAGGGACCGGGCACCTTGCCGTTGAAGGTCCAGAACCGGTAGCTGGTATTGCCGTCAAGATGCGCCTCGATCTCGATGGTCTCGTATTCCAGACGGATCGTCGCGGGCTCGGTGCGGGTGATCGGCGGCGGGACATTGGCCGGGTTCTCGCTGATATCGGCCATGCTGGGATGGGTCGGGTTCGCGGTATAGAGCCGGTTGCCCAGCATCCCCGGAGCCAGCCCATGCCCGGCCGTCTGGGCCTGTCCGGACCGGACGGACTGCGCGGCGGCGGGCGAATATGCCAGAACGCTTCCCGCAGCCAGGCCGGCCGAGCCGACCAGAAGGCTTCGACGACCGACGCGCAGAGCCTCGTCCCCCGCCGATGCGGCATGGGCTTTCGGGCCCGCGGCCCCTGCCTTGTCGCTGGATATTGTCATGGCGATTTCTCCTTTCCGTGTTGAAATCGGGATGGCCCCGAAGGGCCGCATTGATCAGAAACGGTCCGCCTGGCCGGCCACGAAGACGCGGCCTGCAGGTCTTGATCCATCACAGCCGACCGGCGGCGGATCATCCGTCCGGGGGCGCGGCCTGAAGGCCGTCGCGGTCGCGAGGGGTCCGGATCGGCGGCGCGGACATGCTGTGGACAAGGGCATCCGCGATGTTTCGGCGCACCAGATCCAGGATCGCCGCCGCATCGCGGGGATCAAGGCCCAGGGCCTGAGCCGCCTTCCGGGTCGGCTGGCCTGCAAGATCGACCCGGCGAAACAGCTCGCATGCCATCGTCCCGATCCGGAACCCGACCTCTTCCCCGCAATCGCAGAAGACGTTTGTCAGCAGTTCCGCGACCACCGCGCGGTCGGCCGGTGTCTTTCCGATGGCCTGATTCGATCCGCACAAGCGCGACGGCGTCATTCCTTCCTCCCGCATCAGCATCGAAATGATGACGCCGCGAAAGGCGCTTGGTTACAGGCCGGCCGTCACAGGGCCAGCAATTCATCTTCGCAATCCGTGTCTTCCACGGGATGCGCGCAGCCCGAAGGCGGGCAGGAACAATCGTCGAAGCCGTGGCGACAGCAGGGTCCGCAATGCGCCAGCAACGCCTCGCCTAGCGCGACACGGGCGCGGTGCAGCCGGACGTTCAGGGTTCCGGGCCGCAGCCCCAGATCCGCGGCAACCTCGGCCCGCTGGGTCTCGTCGATGTCGATGCGCCGGATCAGATCGGCGTCGGCCGGGCGCAGTTCGCCCAGCAGCCCCTTGATGCATTGGCAGAGGACATCCATCCCCTCGACGCCATCCTCGACCACCACGGCCGATTTGGCCTCCAGCGCCATCGCGCTGTCGAGGCGCCTTGCCCGGCCCGCCTTCCGGAAGTGATCATTGAGGGTCGAGCGCAGCACCGCATAGAGCCAGGCGTCCATCCGCTCGGCCTCGCGCAATTGATCCCGACGCGCAAGAACCCGGATGCAGAATTCCTGCAGGACATCCTCGGCATCCGGGCGATTGCCCAATCGCTTCATCAGGAAGCCCAGAAACGCCTTTCGGCTGGTGATCAGCGTCCGCTCCAGCCGCGCGTGGTCACGGCTGGCATGGTCGCGAACGAGGTTTCCGGATTGGTCCATGATCGCTCTCCTTTCTCGCGCGGCTGGAAAACCGGCTATGCGAACAGGACAGGACATTCGCGCGCGCATTTGTTTCGCGCTATGATGTAGATCAAATGCAGGGTGCCAAGACCGGCCAAAAGGCAGAAAAACGAGATATAGGCATAGCGCAGGAACAGGATGTCCACCACGACCACCGCGACGATGGTCAGCGCGAACCAGCGCATGTGCAGATAGGTCGAGATCGCCGGCGGCACGATGATCAGGAAAAGGTAGATCGCATAGGTCATCCAGCGCGGCATCAGGTAGTCAA
>NZ_DHXG01000014.1:0-41627 GCF_002413585.1 Paracoccus sp. UBA5162 | reverse complement strand
CAGCACCTCCAGCGGCAGACGCATCGCATCCGCGCGGCCCGATTCGTAGTAATGGGCGCGTCCCCCGAAGACCGCGACGCGGCGCCCCTCGAGATCGCCGATCACCAGGTGCGGGACATGGCCCGATACGCCCGCATGGGGAAAGCCCGGCAGTTCGTCATAGGGAATGGCGGTGCCGTCTACCTGCGCCGACAGGTGGCCGAGGCCAGAGCCCAGGATGAAGCCGTATTCGGGCGCCGCCGCACCGGCGCGCGACCGGATCAGGGCGGCAAGTTCAGCGTTCCTTGACATAGGGTTCTCCGCCCGCGCGGGGCGGGATGGCGCGACCGACAAAGCCCGCGAGGATGATCACGGTCAGGATATAGGGCAGCGCGTTCATGAACATCGACGGCACCGTGACGATGCCGAGATCCAGATTGGGATAGCGGTTGGCGATGGCTTCCAGAAGCCCGAACAGGAAGGTCGCGCCAAGCGCCCCCCAGGGCCGCCATTTGGCAAAGATCAGCGCCGCCAGCGCGATGAACCCCCGCCCCGCCGTCATTTCCTTGACGAAGCCCGCCGAGAGGCTGGTGGCAAGATAGGCGCCGGCGATGCCGGTCAGGACGCCGCAGATGCCGATGGCGGCATAGCGCAGCCGCGTCACCGACACGCCGGCCGTATCGACCGAGGCGGGGTTTTCGCCCACCGCGCGCAGGCGCAGGCCGAAACGGGTGCGAAACAGCACCCACCAGGTCAGCGGCACTGCCAGGAAGGCCACATAGACCAGGATCGAGTGTCCCGAAATGAGCTGCGCATAGATCGGTCCGATGACCGGCACCTGACCAAGCGTATCGGCCAGCGGCAGGGTGATTTCCTGAAAGCGGGCGGCGCCTTGCAGCGACGGCGTCCGTCCGCCGAGGCCGAAAATCTTCTGGCCCAGCAGAACGGTCATCCCCGAAGCCAGGAAATTGATCGCCACACCGGAAATCAGCTGGTTTCCCATGAAGGTGATCGAGGCGAGGCCGTGGATCAGCGACATCGCCATCGACCCGCCGATACCGGCCAGAAGGCCCAGCCATGCGCTGCCCGTCGCATAGGCGACCGAGGCGGCGGTGAAGGCGGCCATCAGCATCTTCCCTTCAAGGCCGATATCGAACACGCCGGATCGTTCGGAATAAAGCCCCGCCAGGCAGGCCAGCAGCAGCGGCGTCATCAGCCGCACGGCGCTGTCGAGGATCTGCAGGACGGTGTTGAAATCCATCATGCAGCCCTCCGCTTGCGCAGCGCGAGGAACATCCGCTCCAGCGGCATCCGCACCATGTTGTCCAGCGCGCCGGTGAACAGGATCACCAGCGCCTGGATGACGACAATCAATTCGCGCGGGATACTGGTCCACAGCGCCAGCTCCCCTCCGCCCTGATAAAGAAAGCCGAAGAGAAGCGCGGCCAGAAAGACACCGAAAGGATGGTTGCGGCCCATCAGGGCCACGGCGATGCCGATGAAGCCCGCACCCTCGACCGCGTTCAACACCAGCCTTTCGCTTTCGCCCATGACGTTGTTGATCGCCATCAGTCCCGCCAGACCGCCCGAGATCAGCATCGCGATCACGATGATGCGCACCGGGCTGATGCCGGCATAGAGCGCGCCCGGCTCGGACCGGCCGAGGGCGCGGATCTCGTATCCCAGGCGCGTCCGCCAGATCAGCAGCCAGACCAGCAGGCAGGCCAGGATCGCGATCAGGAAGGTGATGTTGACCGGCGTGTTCTTGCCCCATTGGATTCCGATCGCCGCGGCGATGTCGGTCAGCGCCGGAAGATAGGTGCTTTCGGGGAACCGGGCCGAGGCCGGGTCCATGCTGCCGACCGGCCGCAGGATGTTGACCAGGACATAATTCAGCAGGGCCGCGGCGATGAAGTTGAACATGATCGTGGTGATCACGATATGACTGCCGCGCTTCGCCTGAAGCCATGCCGGGATCAGCGCCCATGCCGCGCCGAACAGGGCCGCGCCGATCATCGCGGCGGGCAGGGCCAGCAGCCAGTGAGGCAGCGGCACCGACAGCAGGACCAGCGCGACGCCCAGCCCCCCCATCATCGCCTGACCTTCGCCGCCGATATTGAACAGGCGCGCGTGATAGGCCACCGCGACGGCAAGGCCGGTGAAGATGAAATTCGTCGTGTAATACAGCGTGAAGCCCCAGCCATAGCTGGATCCAAGCGCGCCATCGACCATCGTCTTCAGGGCCGCGGCGGGGCTTTCGCCGATGGCCAGGATCACGAGGGCCGAAATCGCCATGGCCAGAACCAGCGAAATCAGCGGCGTCAGGATCACGTCGGCCCATTTCGGCATCTTGTCCATCAGCGCGGCCCCCCGTTCGCGGTCTCGTCCGGCAGGTCATCGACATGCCTGTGTTCAGGCGGGATGCCATCTTCGGCGGCGTGATGTTCGGTATCGGTCACGCCGGCCATCAGCAGGCCAAGCTCGCCCGTCGTGGTCTGATCGGGCAGCCGCTCGCCCATGATGCGGCCATCGAACATGACTGCGATGCGGTCGGACAGCGACAGGATCTCGTCCAATTCGACGCTGACCAGCAAGACCGCCTTGCCCGCGTCGCGCAACTCGATGATCCGCTTGTGAATGAATTCGATGGCGCCGATATCGACGCCGCGCGTGGGCTGGCCGATCAGCAGCAGGTCGGGATTGCGCTCGAGCTCGCGGGCCACCACCAGTTTTTGCTGGTTGCCGCCGGAAAAATCGCGTGCGGCCAGGTCGCAATTGCGCGGGCGGCAGTCGAAATCTTCCATGTATTTCTTGGCATCGCGGCGGATGGCGTCATTGTCCATCAGCCACCCCTTCTGGTATTCGGCTTTGTCGTGATAGCCGAAGGCGATGTTCTCCCAGGCGGTGAAATCCATGATCAGACCCTCGGTCTGCCGATCCTCGGGCACATGGCCGATGCCGCGCCTGCGCCGCGTCCGCGCGTCGGAACCGGCACCCGTCAGGTCCAGCGCCTCTCCGTTCATGCGGATCGCGCCGCTGACCCTGGCGCCCTTTTCGGGATAGCCGCCCAGCAATTCCAGAAGCTGGGTCTGGCCGTTGCCGGACACGCCCGCGATCCCCAGGATCTCGCCTGCACGGATGTCGAAGCTGATGCCGCGAAGACGCTCCACGCCCTCGTGGTCGATCAGGTGCAGATCGCGCACTTCCAGCACCGGGGCGCCGGGCCGGGCAGGGGTCTTGTCCACGTTCAGCAGCACCTTGCGGCCCACCATCAGTTCGGCCAGCGCCTCGGGGCTGGTCTCGGCGGTGCTGACCGAGGCCACCATCTCGCCGCGCCGCATGACCGAGACGGTGTCGGTGATGTCCATGATCTCGCGCAGTTTGTGGGTGATCAGGATGATCGTCTTGCCCTCGGCCTTCAGTCCCTCGAGGATGCGGAACAGATGGTCCGCCTCGGCCGGGGTCAGAACGCCGGTCGGTTCGTCCAGGATCAGGATATCGGCCTGGCGATACAGCGCCTTCAGGATCTCGACCCGTTGCTGATGGCCGACCGACAATTCCTCGATTGTTTCGTCTGGATCGACGTTCAGTTCGTATTCGTGGGCCAGTTGCTTCAGCACGCCGCGCGCCTTGGCCAGCGAAGGGCGCAGCAGGCGGCCGTCCTCGACGCCGAGGATGATGTTTTCCAGAACCGTGAAATTCTGCACCAGTTTGAAATGCTGGAACACCATGCCGATGCCGGCACGGATGGCGGTCTGGCTGTCGGCGATGGCGATCGGTTCGCCATTGACCAGAATCCGGCCCCGGTCGGGCTTGTAGAAGCCGTAAAGGATCGACATCAGCGTCGATTTCCCGGCGCCGTTCTCGCCGATGATGCCGTGGATCGAGCCCTTGGCAACGCGCAGATCGATATCCTTGTTCGCCTGCACCGGACCGAAGGCTTTCGAAATCCCCTTCAGCTCGATGGCGTAGGGGGCAGCCGTCTCCGGCCGCCCCCCTGCGTCTTGTGCCGTCATGGCCATTGCTACTCGACCGGGCAGGCGTTGTCGGTCATGTAGTCGTGGACCTTGATCTCGCCCGAGGCGATCTTGGCCGTTGCGTCGTCCACCGCGGCCTGCATCTCGGCGGTGACCAGATCCTTGTTGTTGTCGTCGATGGCGACGCCCACGCCATTGGCCTTGAGATCCATGACCTTGACGCCGGGCTCCAGATCGGGTCCGGCGGTGAAGGCGTCGTAGACGGCGTTGTCCACGCGCTTGACCATCGAGGTCAGCATCGAACCCGGATGCAGGTAGTTCTGGTTGCTGTCCACGCCGATGCCCAGCTTGCCGTCATCCGCCGTCGCCTGCAGCACGCCGATGCCGGTTCCGCCGGCGGCAGCATAGATCACGTCCGCGCCCTGGCTGATCTGCGCCTTGGCCAGTTCGCCGCCCTTCACCGGGTCGTTCCATGCCGCAGGCGTTGTGCCGGTATAGTTGATCAGCACCTTGCCATCGGGCTTCACGGCCTTGAAGCCCTGGGCATAGCCGCATTCGAACTTGTGGATCAGCGGAATGTCCATGCCGCCGATAAAGCCCACGATGTCGGATTTCGAGGCCATCCCGGCCATCATCCCGGCCAGATAGCTGCCCTGTTCCTCGGTGAAGACGACCGATTGCACGTTGGGCTGATCCACGACCATGTCGATGATCGCGAATTTCGTGTCGGGATAATCGGGCGCGACCTTGTTCAGCACGTCGCCGAAGGCAAAGCCGGTCATCACGATCGGATTGGCGCCGGTTTCGGCCAGCCGGCGCAGCGCCTGTTCGCGCTGCGCCTCGGACTGCATCTCCAGTTCCTTGTAGGAGCCGCCGGTTTCCTCGACCCAGCGTTTGGCGCCGTTATAGGCGGCCTCGTTGAACGACTTGTCGAATTTGCCGCCCAGATCGTAGATCAGGGCCGGTTCGGCCAGGGCCGCGCCCGCAGTCAAGGCCATGACGGCCGAGCCCGCCATCAGCGTTTTCATCAGATTCATGCCAGAACCTCTTCCTGTTGGGGCAGGCGATTCAAGCCGCCCGCCGAATGGGCCGATTAGGGCGCATCGGGCAGAGCCGGTCAACCGGGTTCTTGGGGCGCGGCAAGGTCGAGACGCATCACGATCGCATCCAGGCCCGGCGCGTAATAGCCGCGCCTGCGCCCCGCATCACGCCAGCCTGACGCATGATACAGTGCGCGGGCGGCGATGTTGTCATGGGCCACTTCCAGAAAGGCGGTGCCGGCGCCCAGGCGGCGTGACGTTGCGGCAAAATCCTGCGTCAGGGCGCGTCCCACGCCCCGCTGCCGCGCCTCGGGCGCGACTGCGAGGGTCAGCAATTCGGCCTCGCCCGCGATGCTGCGACCCAGAAGGAACGCATCGGGCCGAAGCAGAAGGAAGGCGCCCGGCATGTCCAGCAGAGCGCGGAACTCGGTTTCCGACCAGGGGCGCGGGGCGACGAAGCAGCGCGCGTGCAGCGCGGCAAGCCGGTCGGGTGTCATTCTCTTTCCAGAATGACCAATCCCGCCTCGCGCGGGGGGGCGGCATCGGCCGGACGCAGATAGATCGGCGCGGGGCGCGGCTGGGCGGGACTGTCGCGGCGCTCCAGCGCCAGACGCGCAATGGCCTCGGCCAGCGGGATTGCCGGCGCAGCCGGCGCGGGGCCGGGCGGCAGCGCGCCGGCCGCAGCTTGCTGCGGCCGGCCCCCCGCATCATCCGCCGCGCCGGTGCCGAAATCCTGCCAGATCACCTGCTCGCGCCGCGCAGGGATCACGACGCGGCAGGGTCGGGGCAGGCCATGGGCCGCAGCCTCGGTCACGGCGACGCCCAGGGCCGGAATGCCCAGCGACAGGGCCAGTCCGCGCGCCGCCGCAACCGCCACCCGGATTCCAGTGAAGTTGCCGGGCCCGGTGCCGACGCCGATGACATCCAGATCGTGCCAGTTCAGTCCCGCCTCGGCCAGCAGCTGTTCCAGCAGCGGAAACAGCCGTTCGGCCTGTCCCCTGGCCATCGCTTCATGATGCTGGACCAGCACCCGGTCGCCCCGAAGCAAAGCGGCCGCGCAATGCGCGGCCGATGTGTCGAAGCCCAGGGCAATCCCCTCAGGCAACGGGCCTGACCTCGATCACCTCGGGGATATAGTGGCGCAGCAGGTTCTCGATCCCCATCTTCAGCGTCAGGGTCGAGGACGGGCAACCCGCGCAAGCCCCCTGCATGTGCAGATAGACCACGCCCCGGTCGAATCCGTGAAAGGTGATGTCGCCGCCATCCTGCGCCACCGCCGGGCGGACACGGGTATCCAGCAATTCCTTGATCTGGACCACGATCTCGGAATCCGGGCCGTCATGCGCGGCATGACCGGCGCTTTCGGGGGCCTCACCCTCGATCACCGGGGCGCCGGACTGGAAATGCTCCATGATCGCGCCCAGGATCGAGGGTTTGAGATGATCCCAGGGCTGATCCTCGACCTTGGTGACGGTCACGAAATCCCGGCCCAGGAAAACGCCGGCGATACCCTCGATGGCGAAGATGCGGCGGGCCAAAGGCGATTTCGCGCCGGATTCAGGCGTCGGGAAATCCGCGGTGCCGCTGCCCAGGACGGTTTCGCCGGGCAGGAATTTCAGGGTCGCCGGGTTGGGCGTGGTTTCGGTCTGGATGAACATGGGGCGCGCTCCTTTCCGCATGATATGGCGATGCGGCCTGTCCGGGTCAAGCAAGCCGGCTCAGGTGATCGCCTCCAGCCGCTCCTTGGAGATGTCGCCGGGCACGATGGTGATCGGGCAGGGCAGGTTGCTGGCCTCGCGCAAAAGCCTGTTCAGCACCGGGTTCGGCCCCGCCTTGTCCGGGTTCAGGCCCAGCACGACGATGCCGATCTCGGGATCATCCGCAAGCTGGGCGATCAGTTCGTCGGCCGGATCGCCCTCGCGGATGACCAGTTCCGGCTCGACCTTGGGGCGCGAGCGCATCCATTTGGCGAAGACCTCGAAATGGGCTTCGATCCGCTCGTGCGCCTCGGCGCGCATGACATCGGCGACGCCGAATCCGTGCTGGATATCGGCCGCCGGAATGACCGAAAGGATCACCACGGCACCGCCGGTATGAGCGGCGCGCATCGCCGCGAAACGCATCGCGTTCAGGCATTCGCGGCTGTCATCGAGAAGGACAAGGAACTTGCGCATGGGGCTCTGATCGGTGGCTCTCTGGGCGGACAGTGGCCGAACTGCCATGCTAGTGCAAGTCATTCGGCGGGAATGCGTCAGTCTGGTTTCCTTGTCCGGAAGGATGTGTTACCGCGGACCGATTGAGGCAATCCGACGGGCAGGCGCGTTGTGACGATCCATCACGACTGGGACAAGGCAGAAGCGGCCCAGCTTGCGACGCTGACCGGGTCCAAGATGGCCTGGTTCCTGGGTCAGGCCCGCGACAGCGGCATGAAGCCCATGCCGCGCCGCAAGCGTCTGTTCGATGTGACACTGGCGCTGATGCTGATGATTCCGCTGTCCGTGGTGATGGCCGTCATGGCCTTTCTTCTGCTGATCGTGCAGGGGCGTCCGATTTTCTATACCGCGCACCGGATGCGCGCGCCGGGCCAGTCCTTCACGCAGTTGAAATTCCGCACCATGACCACGGAAGAGGACGATTTCGGCGCCACCGGCGCGCACAAGCACTGGCGCATCACGCCCCTGGGCCATTTCCTGCGCCGCACGCGGATCGACGAATTGCCGCAGTTGTTCAACATCCTGCGCGGCGACATGAGCTTCGTCGGCCCGCGCCCGCCGCTGCGCGAATATGTCGAACGTTTCCCCGCAGTTTACGCGCAGGTGCTGAAAAGCCGTCCGGGCGTGACCGGGTTGGCGACGCTTATCTATCATCGGCACGAGGACCGGATCCTCGCACGCTGCAAATCCGCCGCCGCGACCGAGGCCGCCTATTATCGCCGCTGCCTGCCGGTCAAGCTGAAGATCGACCTGATCTACCAGCGCCACCGCGATTTCGGCCTGGATCTGTGGATCCTGTGGTCCACGGTCAAGATCGTGCTGACCAGGAAGGACGAGCGCCCGCGCCGGCGCGGTCGCGCCTAGATCCCGAACAGGGGATCGCCGGGATAGCCGACGCCCGTCAGATACAATCCATGGGGCGGACAGACAGGCCCGCAGGCCGCGCGGTCGCGCGCCGCCAATGCCCGGGCCACGCGCTCCGGCTGCCATGAACCCGCGCCCACCCGTTCCAGCGTGCCGACAATGGAGCGCACCTGGTTATGCAGGAAAGACCGCGCCCGCAGGGTGAAACGGTATTCCCGGCCATGGGGGATCGCGATTTCGTCGATGCCGATCGCGTCCAGCGTTTTCAGTGGGCTCTTGGCCTGACAGATCGAGGACCGGAATGTGGTGAAATCGTGCTGACCGATCAGATGCGCGGCGGCCTCGCGCATGGCCCGCGTGTCCAGCGGTTTCAGGACGCGCCAGGCAAGGCCCTGGTCATGCGTCATCGGTGCCCGGCGGGCGATCAGTCTGAACAGATAGCGCCGTTCCGTGGCCGAGAACCGGGCATGAAAATCCTCGGCCACCCGCTTTGCCGCCAGCACCGCCACGGGGGCGGGCTTGAGGTGGAAATTCAGCGCCTCGGCCAGACGGAAAGCGTCCCAGTCGCGCAGCAGTTCGGCATGGGCGACCTGTCCGGTCGCATGAACGCCGGCATCGGTGCGGCCTGCCGCCGCGATCCGCGCGCCCGTGGCAAAGCCGGCATCCAGCTTGGCCAGCGCGGCTTCGACGGCGCCCTGGACCGAGGGCTGGTCGGCCTGCGCCTGCCAGCCGGCGAAGGGGCCTCCGTCATATTCGATCAGCAGGGCAAAGCGGGGCATCGGCAGTCAGCGCGTCCTGTCGGCCGGATCGCGCAGCAGGTCGTCCAGAAACTGCGCCGAGTCGGTCAGGTTCGGGCGATCCGGGCTGGCCACGCCTTCGCGGGCCAGCCGGTCGCGCAAAACCGAGATCTCGATTTCCAGATCGGCGCGGTCGCCCTCCAGCAGCTTGCGGGCCTTGGCGCTGAAATCGCGTTCCAGATCGTCGAGAAACGCCTCATAGGCGGTGCGCGTGGCGGGGTCGCGGCTGCGGGCATAGAGAGCCGCGAATTTCTCGGTCGCGTCGCGCGCGCCCATCAGATAGACGCCCAGATAGCGCCGCGCTGCCGACAGATCGCCGGGATTGCTGCGCACCCGGTCGAACAGATCGCGCACCGTCCCCGCAAAGCGCGCCACGCGCGATTGAAGTCCGCGATCACCAAGGCGCAGCATGGCCTGGTCGATCTGCGCCAGATAGGCTTCGCCTTCCTCGATCATCCGCTCGGCGCGGGTCTGCTGGAAATCCTCGCCCTCGGACATGCCCTTGTCGCGCATCGGGTCGGCCCCAAAGGCCAGCCAGTGCAGCGCCAGCCCGGTGACGCCGATCAGCGCAGCGCCGGCCCCGGCGCCCGGTTCGGCCGCGCCCAGGCCCAGGCCCAGGCCGGCCAGGACGCCCCCGAACAGCTTGCGCGGGATGGCGGGCCGGCGTGCCTTGCGACGCACGTCATAGGCGGCTTCGGCGCGCAGCCCCTCGCGCGTCAGCCACATCGCGCAGGCGATCAGGCCAAAGGCGGCGAGCCCGGCGACCATCTGGACCGGGGGCTGGAAGAATGCGGTGATCAGAAATGGTGCGGCGCCGATCGTGACCCATTTCGGCCGCGATTCCAGCCGGTGCCGCATCGCGCCGCGCGGCTGATCCGGCCGGTCGCCCTGGCGGTCGCGCCGCTGCCCGTCCGGCGAAAACCGCCCCCCGAAATTCCGCGCCATGTTCCGCCCTCCTCAGGCCGCGCCGGCCAGTGAGGCGTATAGCGCCAGAAGCACCAGCAGGTAGAAGCTGAGCCGTTGCATCGCGTTGCGGGACATGCGGTTCCTTTCCTCGGAAGGCCCGTTCCGGGCGTTCGCATCCTATATCGGCATCCTCGCGGGAATTGCAAAGGCGGGCCGGGCTCAGCCGGGAAACAGGCGCGTCAACGCCGTGTCCAGCAAGGCCGGATCCTGCAACGCCAGTCGCACCGGCAGCGCCATGACCCGGGGCCGGAAATCGCGCGGCAGCCGGGCGGCATCCTTTTCCGTCGTGACCAGTTGCGCGCCGCGCATCCGCGCCTCGGTTTCCAGCCGGGTCAGCAGGGCCGGTGTGAAAGGCTGATGATCGTCCAGTGCCTCGGCCCGCAGGATGGAGGCGCCAAGAGAGGCCAGCGTGGCAAAGAATTTCTCGGGATGACCGATTCCGGCGAAGGCCACGACGCGGTGTCCCTGCCAGTCGATCCCGGTCTGCAGCGGCGCCAGCGTTCCGCGCAGATGGGGCGGAGCATCCGGCGGCGGGACAAAGCGGTCCTGTGCCGCGGCATCGCCGATGGAAAGCAGCAGATCGGCGCGGGCAAGACCCCGGACCACGGGTTCGCGCAGGGGGCCGGCGGGCAGGCAAAGCCCGTTGCCGAAACCTCGTGCCGCATCGACCACGACGATGGCCAGGTCATGCGCCAGCGCCGGATCCTGGAAGCCGTCATCGAGAATGATCGCCTGCGCCCCTGCCGCGCAGGCCGCCCGCCCGCCTGCCTGCCGGTCATCGGCCACCCAGACCGGGCCGAAGGCCGCCATCAGCAGCGGCTCGTCGCCGGTCAGGGCGGCATCGTGACGCCGCTCGTCAACCCTCAGCGGTCCTTTGGCCCGGCCGCCATGGCCGCGCGAGACGACATGGGCGTCGATCCCCAGTCCCAGAAGATGCTGTTGCAGGTGAATGACGGTCGGCGTCTTGCCGGTGCCGCCCGCGTTCAGGTTGCCGACGCAGATTACCGGGATGTCAAGGCGCAGGCGCGCCTTGCCCGCCAGCCTGCGCCGGGTTTCGCGTGCGTAAACCGCGCCCAGCGGCGAAAGCAGCCGCGCAAGCGGCGTTGGCGGGCGCAGATACCAGAAGTCCGGTGCGCGGCTCATGGTGCGGTCGCCCGGGCCGGCCGGTCTGCCGTGCCTTCCGGCGCCGCGTCGAGGGCTGCCAGGACGGGCTGGCAGATGCGCAGCGTCACGTCCGCGCCGCCGGTGCTGACGGTCCAGGCATTCCGGGCCAGCGCCGCGATCAGTTCGGGCTGCGACAATTCCGCCATCGCCGCCGCCAGACCGGCCGCATTCGCGACCTGCCGCGCCGCGCCGGCCCCGTCCAGTTGCTGCCATTCGGTCGGATGCCGCCCCGTGACCGGGCCGTGGACAATGGCCGAACCAAGGGCTGCGGGTTCGAACGGATGTCGTGCGGCGGCGTCGTCGCCGTGCAGCGTGCCGCCCAGATAGGAGACCGGGGCAAGGCGATACCACAGGCCCATCTCGGCCAGCCCGTCGGTCAGCATCACATGGATTTCGTCGGTCGGGTCCTCGTCCTGGTCGCGGCGGGCGACATTGAGGCCCGCCGCCTCGATCCGTTCGGCCAGCGCCCCGGCGCGGCGCGGATCGCGCGGGGCCCAGAACAGCAGCGCCCGATGCGATTGCCGCAGCGCAGCCAGATGCGCCTGCAACACGGCCTCATCCTCGTTTTCGGGGATTGCGGCGGCCAGCCATGAATGCCGCCCGCGCACCAGCTGCGCGATGGCCTCGCGTTCGGATTCGGCGCAGGGCAGGGGTTCGTGGATCGCCGCCACCGGCCCGGTCATCGTCAGCCGCGCCGGATCAAGCCCCATCTCTCTGGCAATCTCGTGGCTGCCGGGATCGGTCAGCAGGATCGTCTGCATTCGACGCAGAAGTTCACGCCGCATCGCCGCGCGCAGCGTCCAGCCCATATCCTGCGGGTCCAGTCTTGCCTCGCCCAGGATGACCGGGACGCCGTCGCGTGCCGCGGCGGTGATCAATGCGCCCGGCAGATCCGGACCCAGAAGCAGCAGGCAGCCCGGCCTTGCCGCCGCGATCAGCGCCTCGGCGGCGCCGCGATCACGGCCGGGATCGGCGATCCCGTCCTGGCCGATGGTCAGGATCCGGACATCGCGCCGCGTCGCGTTCAGCCGGGTGCGGATCTGCTGGGCGGCGTTTTGGTGTCCCTCCGAGACGTGCAGGATCAGTGCCTGGCCTTCTGTCAGGGGCGGCAGCGAGGGGGGGTCGGTGGTCCGCCGGGACGGGCCACGCAGATGCAGCCACAGACCCAGCCCGCCTAGCCCCGGACCCCGCATCAGCCGCCAAGTTCCTCGGTCGGGCTGACCGGCGTTTCCTCGTCGCGAAGCCGGTGCAGATGGGCGATGAAATAGCGTGTCTCGGCGCTGTCCACGGTGCGCTGAGCCTCGGCTTTCCAGGCGTTGTAGGCGCGTTCGTAGTTCGGAAAGATGCCGACGACGTGAATGTCGTCGGTGTCGCGGAACTGCGTGCTTTGCGGGTCGATCAGTTCGCCGCCAAAGACGAGATGAAGACGCTGGACCATGAGACCTCCTTGTCGTGACCGGAATGTCCGAACCTAGCGCGGCCCGCAGAGGAGATGAAGCGGGTTCGGCTAAAATGCAGGGCAATCGGGCTTTGCCTTGCCGCGGCCTGCCGGGCTATCAGTGGCGCGACACGGCCAGAAGGCCGGATCCTGATCCCGTGGGGCGCGCGATGGTGTGGCGCTGCGCTTGCCGGGAAAGAGGGGTTCCGGCGTTCGCCTGCGCTGGAACCCCTCATGGCTTCGCGGCTGCTTTCCGGCCGGCGGATGCGGCACGGGCGGCTGGCCAGGGCTGCGGGCTGGCGCCGGGATGCGTCATCAGCGGCCGGCAAGTTCCATCATCACGGCCCACTCGGCCTCGGTGACGGGCTGGACCGACAGGCGGCTGTTGCCCGCCAGGGCCATGTCCTTCAATCGCGGCTCGGCCTTGACCACGGCCAGCGGGACGGGTCTGGGCAGTCTCTCGACCGCCTTCACGTCCACGCATTCCCAGCGGGCGTCATCGGTGGTGCTGTCGGGGTGGGCCTCGGCGACGATCTCGACGATTCCGACGGCCTCTTTTCCGACATTCGAATGATAGAACAGCCCCCGATCGCCCTTCTTCATCTCGCGCATGTTGTTGCGCGCCTGATAGTTGCGCACACCGTCCCATTCCTCGCCCGCCTCGCCCCTGGCGACCAGGTCGTCCCATCCGAACACGTCGGGTTCGGATTTGAACAGCCAGTATTGCATCAACCGATCACCTTGTTCCATTCGGTCACGTCCACGCTGTGGAAAAGACCCGCCTTCTTGTAGGGATCGCGCGCGGCCCAGTCGCGCGCGGCGTCCAGATCGCGGGCCTCCAGCACGATCAGCGAACCGCACATGTCGCCATTTTCGATCAGCGGACCGGCCATGCGGACGATGCCCGAATCGCGGATGAAGCCCAGGTGGGCCTGGCGGCTGTCCAGTCGGGTCTGCAACTGGCCGGGCTTGTCGCGGCAGATGACGGCGAACAGGGGCATCATTCCTCCTTCAACGGTCGGTTCATCAGGATATCGGCGGCCTTTTCGACCGATACGGCGCCGCTGGCAAGGGCCGCGACCATGCCGGCGATGGGCATGTCGGTTCCCTCGCGAGAGGCAAGGGCCGAGACCGCGCGGGCGGTGGCGGCACCTTCGACGGTAATCGTCGGATCGAAATCCTCGCCGCGTCCCATCGCCTGACCAAAGCGGAAGTTGCGCGATTGCGGCGATGTGCAGGTCAGGATCAGGTCGCCCAGTCCGGACAGGCCGGTCAGCGTCTCGGAGCGGGCGCCGAGGGCGGTGGCAAAGCGGGTCATTTCGGCAAAGCCGCGTGTGACGATGGCCGCGCGGGCGCTGTCGCCAAGACCCGCCCCGATTACCACGCCCGCGGCGATGGCAACCACGTTCTTCAGCGCCCCGCCCAGTTCGGCACCGGTCAGGTCGGCACTGCGATAGAGGCGCAGGACGCGGGTGGACAGCGCCCGCTGCAATTCCGCGCCCGCAGAGTCGCGGGGGCAGGCCAGCGTCAGCGCCGTGGGCAGCCCGCGCGCGATATCGGCCGCGAAAGAGGGCCCGGTCAGCGTCGCGACGGTGCTGGCAGGACAGGCATCCGCGATGATGCGCGAGGGGCCGGTCAGCCGGTCGAGGTCGATTCCCTTGGCAGTGTTGACCAGCATCCTGCCGTCCAGCGCGGCGCCGTGATCGGCCATGAACGGGCGCAATGCCTGCGCGGGCAGGGCCAGCAGCACGGTCCGGGCGCCCAGGGCGCACGCCAGATCATCGGTGACGGTGACGGCCTCGGGCAGGCTGACCCCCGGCAATCTGGGGTTTTCGCGCCGCCATCGGGTATCACGGCCCCACAGGACGACCGGGCCATTCGCCGACAGCGCCACCGCCAGCGCCGTGCCAAAGGCGCCCGCGCCGAGGATCGACACCTTCATGCCTTGGCGCCTTTCCTGCCGCCGCCCAGCATCGGTGCCGCCGCAGGGTCCAGGGGCCAGCGAGGCCGGGCGGCAAGGTCCATGCCGTCGCGCTGGCCCAGCCGGAACTGCTCGATCCCCGCCCAGGCGATCATGGCGCCATTGTCGGTGCAAAGCCGCAGCGGCGGGGCCAGGAAACGTGCGCCTGCCTCGAGCGCGGTCCGTTCCAGCGCGGCGCGGATCGCGCCGTTCGCGGCGACACCGCCGGCCACCGCCAGCAACGGAACCGGGCTGACCGACAGCGCGCGGCGGGCCTTTTCGGCCAGGGTCTCGGTGACGGCCTGTTGAAAGGCGGCGCAAAGGTCGCTGCGGTCCGTTTGCCGCAGCCCGCCCTGTTCGCCGATCAGACCGTCGCGCAGACGCAGGGCGGCGGTCTTCAACCCCGAGAAGGACAGGTCGCAGCCCGGCCGGTCCAGCAGCGGTCGGGGCAGATCGAAGCGGTCAGGATCGCCCAGGGCTGCCTCGGCCTCGACCGAGGGTCCGCCGGGCTGGGGAAGGGCCAAGAGCCTGGCCAGCTTGTCGAAGGCCTCGCCCGGCGCGTCGTCGATGGTGCCGCCCAGACGGGTGAAATCCTGTGGTCCCTTGACGAGCAGGAACTGGCAATGTCCGCCCGATACCAGCAGCATCAGATAGGGAAAGTCCACGCCGTCGGTCAGGCGCGGGGTCAGGGCGTGGCCGGCCAGATGGTTCACGCCGACCAGCGGCAGACCCGCCCCCGCGACGATGCCCTTGGCGCACATGACACCGGCCATCACGCCGCCGATCAGGCCCGGCCCGGCGGTCACGGCGACGCCGGACAGATCGCGCAGGCCAAGGCGGGATCGGGCCAGCGCCTGTTCCACCACCAGATCCAGCCGTTCGGCATGGGCGCGCGCGGCGATTTCGGGAACGACGCCGCCGAAATCCGCGTGCAGGGCGGTCTGGCTGCTGACGATCGAGGACAGGATGCGCCGGTCGCCGGTCACGATCGCGGCGGCGGTGTCGTCGCAGCTGCTTTCGATGCCGAGAAAAATCAGGTCGTCCATGCTCTTGCCGGGCGGGGAAATGACGCTTACGCCTGCTGGCCTAGCACCGACCAGAGGGGTTGCCAATGCCGGCGCGCATCCGGCCCACGCTTCTTCTGACCCGACCGCGCGCGGATTCGCTGCGGTTTGCGAGGCTGCTGCCGGGCTGGCAGGCGGTGATCGCCCCCATCTTGCGGATCGTTCCGGTCGATCACGACGCCGCCCGCTTGCGCGCGGCCGGGGCGCTGCTGTTTACCTCGGCCCATGCGGTCGCAGCGGCCGGGCCGGGCGCGGGCCGCGCGGCGTTATGCGTGGGCGGGCGGACCGCAGAGGCCGCGCGGAAGGCGGGTTTCGATGTGACCGAAGGGCCTGGCGATGCCGCGGGGTTGCTGCCGCTGATCGCCAGGTGGCGCGGGGCGCCGCTGCTGCATCCGCATGGCCGGCACCTTGCCCGCGAATTGCCGGTTCCGGGAATGGTCGTCTATGAACAGAAAAGCTGCGATCTGACGGATGAGGCGCGCGATCTTCTGGCGCGGGGCGGTGATGTGGTGCTGCCGCTTTTCTCGGCACGATCGGCCGCACTGGCGGCTGCGGCGGTCCGTGGTTCGATGTCGCGGTTGTGGCCGGTGGCGATCAGCGCGACGGTGATGCAGGCCTGGGACGGACCGCGGGCGGGGTCGGCGATTGCGCAACAGCCGACGCAGGAGGGCATGGTCCAGGCGATCCGCTGCCTCGGCATCGCGGAACTATGATGTTCACGGCGGGTTGAGCCGGGGGCCACGGCTGATTACTCTGGCGGCGACGCTTCGCCGATGGCAGGCAGGGCGGCACGCGAGGACGGGGACGACACGTGAAAAAACCAGAAGAATCCAAAGCCACGAAATCCGACAAGCCCAGCACCCGGAAGGCCGCAGAGACATCACAGCCCGATCAGACCCCCGACACGGCGACGTCGCAGCCTGCCGACAAGCCAGACGACACGCCAGATGGCGGCGCGGCCGGTAGCGCACGCAAGGCCGCCGCGACGCCCGGCACGCTGAAATCCACCGACACCGGCAAGGGGGACGGATCGTCCGCCGCCGCCGCTGGCAGCACGGCCGGGCCGGTTGCCTCGCAGCTTGTCGGCGATGGCTCGTCCGATACTCCGGCTGCGCAGCCGAAGCGGAAACAGAGTGATCCGGGTCCGACCGGCGCGCTGAAGGATGTGCCGCCCGAGGCGATCCTGCGCGACACGCCGGTGGCCGACCCGACCCCGACGCAGAATGTCACCGTCCGGAAGACGGGGTTCTGGCAAATGCTGCTGGGCGGGGCCTGCGCAGCCGCCCTCGGCGCGCTTGCCGCGATCTGGGTCTGGCCGCAGACGCCCGCTGAAGCCGTCGATACGGCCTCGATTCGCGCCGAGGCCGTTGCCGCCGCGAAAGAGGCCGCCGGTACGGAAATCGCGGCTCTGCGCGACGAACTGGCCAGTGCTGCGCCCGCCCCCGACACGAATGCGCAGGCGGCTGTCGAGGCCCTGCAACAGCAGCTTGACGAACAGGCGCAGCGGCTCGATGAACTGGCGGCGCGACCGGCACTGGATCCCGGCATGGCGCAGCGGATTCAGGATCTGGCCGCGCAGGCCCAGGCGCTGGAAGGGCAAATTCAGGCCGCCGCCGAACAGGCGCAATCCCGGATCACCGCCGCCCAGAGCGAGGCGGAGAAGATGCAGGCCGCCGCCACCGACAGCACCAGACGCGCCGAGGCGGTCGCGGCGATCGCGTCGCTGCAGGCGGCTCTGGACCGCGGCGTCACGCCGGACGAGGCGCGGCAAACGCTGGAGGGTGCGGGGATGGATGCGCCCGAGCCGCTGACCCGCGAGGTGCCCAGTCTCGTCAGTCTTCAGTCCGATTTTCCGCAGGCCGCGCGCGCTGCGCTGCGCGACAGCCTGCGCGAAGCCGGTGCCGATGGCGGCAATGCGCTGACCCGTTTCTTCAGGGCGCAGACCGGCGCGCGTTCGGTCGCGCCGCGCGCGGGCGACGATCCCGATGCGATCCTTTCGCGCGCGAATGCCGAGGTCGAGAAGGGCCGCATCGACGCCGCCCTGACCGAGATGGCGGCTTTGCCCGAATCGGCGAAATCCGCACCCGCGATGGCCGGCTGGCTGACGCGCGCGCAAACCTATGCCGATGCCAAGGCCGCGTTGAACGCTCTGTCCGCGCCGTCGAACTGAGGAACCGTGATGATCCTGTCCCTGCTGAAAATCCTGTTCTTCTTCGCGGTGGTGCTGGCGGTCGCGCTTGGTGCGATCCAGTTGTCCGATACCGGCCAGACACTGTTGCTGGAATATGGCGGCAGGGAATATGCCCTGACGCCCCTCAAGGCGCTGATCGCGCTGATCCTGCTGATGATCACGGCCTGGATCCTGTTCAGGCTGCTTGGCCTGGTGCTGGCCTTCCTGCGTTTCCTGGCGGGGGACGAGACGGCGATCAGCCGCTATTTCGACCGCTCGCGCGAACGCAGGGGTTATGCCGCGCTTGGCGAGGGGATGCTGGCCGTCGCCTCGGGCGAGGGGAAGCTGGCGCAGGCCAAGGCCGCGAAAGCCGCGAAATATCTGGACCAGCCGCATCTGACCGATCTTCTTTCGGCGCAGGCGGCCGACGTTGCGGGTGATCGCGCCCGCGCCGAGCGCGCCTATCGCAAGTTGCTGGGCGACGACCGCACCCGCTTTGTCGGCGTTCGCGGACTGATGCGGCAGAAGCTGGACGAGGGCGATACGGCGACCGCGATGCTGCTGGCGCAGAAAGCCTATGCCCTGAAACCGCGGCACAAGGAAATCCAGGATACGCTGCTGGACCTGGAGATGAAGCAGGGCGACTGGAAGGGCGCGCGCCTGATGCTGAAGGAAAAGCGCCGCCAAGGCGAATTGCCTCAGGACGTGCATATCCGCCGCGATGCGGTTATGGCGCTGCAAGAGGCCAGTGCGGTGCTGGCACAGGGCAATTCGATCAGCGCCCGCGAGGCGGCGATCTCGGCCAACAGGGCCTCGCCCGACCTGATCCCGGCCGCTGTGCTGGCCGCGCGCAGCTATATCGCGCAGAAGGACGGCCGCAATGCCGCGCGCGTGCTGGAAAAGACCTGGTCGGTCAGGCCGCATCCCGACATCGCCGCCACCTATGCAGAAATTGCCCCCGACGAGACGGCTGCCGCCCGGCTGAAACGGTTCGAGCGGCTGATCGGGAAGAACCCCGATCACGAGGAATCGCGACTTCTGAAGGCCGAATTGCTGCTGTCGGCCGAGGATTTTCCGGGCGCGCGGCGGGCCCTTGGCGATCTGGCCGAGGTCCACCCCACAGTGCGCACCCTGTCGATCATGGCTGCGGTCGAACGCGGCGAGGGCGCCGATGACAGCGTGGTTCGGGGCTGGCTGGCGCGGGCGCTGACCGCCTCGCGCGGGCCGCAATGGGTCTGCGACAAGTGTCACAACGTGATGCGCGACTGGGCGCCGACCTGCGACAGTTGCGGCGGTTTCGACACGCTGACCTGGCGCGAGCCGGATGACCGCGATCGGGGCGTTTCGCCCGGTTCCGGGGCCGAGATGCTGCCGCTTCTGGTCGGCGCGCCAAAGCCGCAGCCCGAAACGCCGGACCCCGCCGCCCCCCTGGCCGGGGCGCAGATCGACGAACCCTCTGCCCCCGCCGCCGATCAGGGCGCCGCCGTCATGTCGCCCAGACCGAAGCGCACCGAGGTCGCTGACGTGGCGCCCGGAATGGTGCCGCGCGAAAGCGATTACGTCGAGGTCGGGCCGGTCAGCACGGTCAATGCCGACGGACCGGCGCCGGCGGCCGCGAAGACGGCTGCCCCCGGTCGGGATGCCGATCGCGAACCCGTCAGGCCCGATGTCGAGCCGCCCGAGGACGCGGAATGGACCGAGGAGCGGCCGGTTCGCAAAAGCTGATTCGATGGCCCGAGGATGGGCGGCGAAAAAACGCGCCGCCCCTCTTTCGCGCCACGTCGGAACCTGCTATCCGGCCCGCCACCAGATGCCGGTGTAGCTCAGCTGGTAGAGCACGTCATTCGTAATGATGGGGTCGGGGGTTCGAGTCCCTTCACCGGCACCAGAAATCCGCCCGGATCAGGTCGGGCAGGGCCGTAATCCGGTTGCTCCGACCTCGTGCCGAGAGCCGTTTCGCAGATTCCCCGCGCCGCGCGATCCAGCCGGATTTCGGTTGGACATGCCGTTTATGGCGTGATTTGCCACTTTCCTAACAATTCGGAAAAGGTTAACATTCCCGTGAAGCCTGCGGCATGTTGCCGCTCTGCTTTCACCATTTGACCCAGTAGGATGATTACCATGTCGATCAGAACCATTTCCGCCGGTCTTGTCGTGGCCATGCTGTCAGGCGGTGCCGCCTCTGCCGCCACGATTGTCCAGAACGGCAGTTTCGAAGACGTCGCGGGCCTGGCCGGGGGCGGCACCAACAGGGGCGGCTACGGCGTCTATGATGCGATTCCCGGATGGACCCGCGGCGACGGGGCCGGAATCGAACTGCAGAACAATGCCACGCTGGGCACGCATGACGCGCAGGATGGCAACTGGTATGTCGAGCTGGACAGCGATTCCAACTCGTCCATGTATCAGGACATCACCTTCGCCAGCGCCGGTTCCTATCTTCTGTCGTTCTTCTATTCGCCGCGCACCGCGACCCAGAACGACAATGGCATCGGATACAGTCTGGGCGACAAGGTCGATGGCCTGATCGATGCCGTCTATCAATCCCCCGCGACATGGACGCAGGTGACGAAGTCGTTCACCGTGGACGCCGGCGAGGTGCTGCGCCTGTCCTTCTTTGCCGGCGGTCTCAGCAACAGCCTCGGCGGTTTCGTCGACAATGTGTCGATTGCGCCGGTGCCGCTGCCGGGCTCGCTGCTGCTTCTGGGCGGTGCGCTTGCCGGAAGTGGCGCTTTTGCGTCGCGCCGCCGCAAGAAGGCCGCCTGAGCCTGCCACGATCCCGAAAAACAGCGAACGCCCGCCGATCATCCGGCGGGCGTATTCATTGGCTGCCTTGGTGCGGGCGGCGGGAATCGAACCCGCACGAGCCAGGCTCTAGCGATTTTAAGTCGCTTGTGTCTACCGTTCCACCACGCCCGCATCGGCACCGTCGGCCGTGGCTAGCCAAGCGGTCCTGATTAATCAAGCGGAACCTCGGCTTCCGCCGCCGCGCGCCATCAGCCATAGCTGCGGGTGGGACGGTCAAAGACCTTGCGGCCCATCAGCGAGCCGACCAGATCGACCATCAGCTTCGCCGTCCGACCGCGATCGTCGAGGAACGGGTTCAGTTCGACCAGGTCCAGCGAGGTGACAAGGCCGGATTCGTGCAGAAGCTCCATCACCAGATGCGCCTCGCGGAAGGTGGTGCCGCCGGGAACCGTGGTGCCGACGGCGGGTGCGATCGAGGGGTCGAGGAAATCGACATCCAAGCTGACATGCAGCAGGCCGCCGGTGGCCCGGACGCGGTTCAGAAAGGCGCGCAGCGGTGCGACGATGCCCTGTTCGTCCAGAACCCGCATGTCGTTGACGGTGATCTCGGTATCCTGCATTGCCGCATGTTCGGCCGGGTCGACGCTGCGGATGCCGAACATGCAGATGTTCTCGCCCGGTATCGGCGCGGGAAAGGGCGGAAACGGTCCGAATCCCGGCAGCCCGCTGGCATAGGCCATGGGCGTGCCGTGCAGATTGCCCGTGGTCGTGGTCCGAAGGGTATGGAAGTCGCTGTGGGCGTCCAGCCAGATGACGAATTGCGGGCGTTGCGTCTGTGCAGCATGGGCCGCGACCCCCGCGACCGAGCCGAGCGCCAGCGAATGATCACCGCCCATGATGATCGGCATCCCTTCAGGCAGCGCGGCGGCGACCGCCTCGCGCAGCGCATTCGTCCAGGCGATGGTTTCCGGCAGATGGTGAACGGCGGCATTGGCGCAGGTCTCGTTTCCCGGTCGGTCGGGAACGACATCGCCGCGATCTTCGATCGTGTGGCCAAGTGCGGTCAGCGTGCCCGCCAGTCCGGCGGTGCGATAGGCTGCGGGGCCCATCAGGCAGCCGGGGCGCCGCTGGCCCTCGTCCACGGGGGCGCCGATGAGGATGCAATGCGTCATCTCGGTCTCCTGATGCCGGGCGCGGGGTTCAGGCCCGCGCGCCCCTGAAACGATCGGCCCATTCGGCGCGCTGATCGTCGGTGATCTTGGCGAAAAGCACGTCGGGCACGGTGAAGGCATGGCCTGCGGGAAGGGTTTCAAGCGCCTGTGCCACGTCGCCCGGCCAATCGGTCTGGTCCGTCTGCATCGCCTCCAGCATCGCGCGGGCGGCGAAGGGGATGAACGGGGCCGACAGGACCGCATGGAACCGGATCAGGTTCAGCCCCAGACGCACCTGCATCGCGGCCTGTTCGGGATCGGTCTTGAAGCTGGCCCAGGGCGCGGCGGTTTGCAGGTATTCGTTGCCCAGAACCCAGATCGCGCGCAGTTCGGCCGCGGATTTGCGGACCTCCATGCGTGACATGGCGTCCTCGTAGGCGCGCAGGCGCGTGGTCAGCGCGGCGATCAGGTTCTGTTCGGGCTGGCCAAAGCTGCCGCCTCCGGGAACCGCCTCGCCGAACTTTGCCCGACAGAACTTGGTCACGCGGCTGACGAAATTGCCCAGCACGTCGGCCAGATCCTTGTTCACCGATTGCTGGAAATTCTCCCAGGTGAATTCGCTGTCGCCGGATTCGGGGGCATGGGACAGCAGCCACCAGCGCCAGTAATCGGCCGGCAGGATGTCCAGTGCGTGATCCATGAAGACGCCCCGGCCCTGGCTGGTCGAGAACTGGCCGCCGTCATAGGTCAGGTAATTGAACGACTTGATATAGTCGACCATCTTCCACGGCTCACCCGCGCCGATCTGGGTCACCGGAAAGCTGAGAGTGTGGAAAGGCACGTTATCCTTGCCCATGAACTGGGTATAGGTCACGTCGTCGGCGCCCTCGTCGGTGCGCCACCAGGCGCGCCACTCGGCCTCGGTGCGATCATTGGCATCGGCCCATTCGGCAGTCGCGGCGATATATTCGATGGGGGCGTCGAACCAGACATAGAAGACCTTGCCCTCCATACCCGGCCAGTCCTGATCGCCGCGCTTGACCGGCACGCCCCATGACAGGTCGCGGGTGATACCGCGATCCTGCAACCCGTCGCCGTCGTTCAGCCATTTCCTGGCAATCGAGGTCGTCAGGATCGGCCAGTCCTTCTTGCTGTCGATCCATTCGGCAATCTCGCCCTTCAGCGCGGATTGGCGCAGATAGAGGTGCTTGGTCTCGCGCACTTCCAGATTGGTGCTGCCGCTGATGGCGCTGCGCGGGTCGATCAGGTCGGTCGGATCAAGCTGCTTGGTGCAGTTCTCGCACTGGTCGCCACGGGCCTTGTCATAGCCGCAATTGGGGCAGGTACCCTCGATATAGCGGTCGGGCAGGAAGCGGCCGTCATCGATGGAATAGACCTGTTTTTCCGCGACTTCGCGGATATAGCCGTTATCGGCCAGCTTGCCCGCGAAATGCTGTGTCAGGCGTCGGTTCCGGTCGCTGGAGGAGCGGCCGTAATGATCGAAGCTGAGGCCGAAGCCCCTGGCCAGATCCGCCTGGATCCGGTGCATCCGGGCGCAATACCGGGCGACCGGCTCGCCCGTCTTGGCGGCGGCCAATTCGGCCGGCGTGCCGTGTTCGTCGGTGGCGCAGATGAACATCACCTCGTGGCCGCGCGCACGCAGATAGCGGGCATAGAGATCGGCGGGCAGCTGCGATCCGACGAGATTGCCCAGATGCTTGATACCGTTGATATAGGGCAGGGCAGAGGTGATGAGATGGCGGGCCATGGGGTTGCGTCCTTGTCAGTCGGCGCCGTATCTAGCCCCGTTGCAGGACGATTGAAAGCGGCGAGCGCGGCAGCCCGGTCACCGGCAGGGCGTTGCGCGGCGATGGCGCGAACCGGCCAGCATTCGCGGGGTGCCGCACCGCTCAGAGCGCGCACAGGCGGTGCACAGGGCGTACACAGCGGATGCACCGCCTGCGGCGTTGCACGCGGTTCCGGCACAGGGGCGGACATGCGGGCATGACGGGCGCCTTGCGCGGGTGTCGTTCGAAGGCGCGCAAGATCTGCTGCCGGCGCCGTCGCGCGCGGAACGCGCGCATTCGGCCCAGCGGCAGCGACCGGGCCGGGTCTGGCCCGCCCCGCCTTCCCGATCGCCCTGCGTGGCGGGCCGGGCGCGTCGCGACTGTGTTCTTGCGGGGCGCATCCGCAGGGTGCAGGGTCGCGCCATGATCCCCGAATCCGAAGTCACCTTTGCCGGCAGTTTTCTGGATCGCGCCGACCGGCTGCGCGGCGATGGCGCCGGGATCGCCCGGATGCTGTCGCGCACCGATACCCTGGTGCTGCCGTTCTGGCGTGGCAAGCCGCTGTTCGACCTGACACCGACCGGGCCGCGCCTCGCCTGGCTGCCGGCGAGCGATGATCTGGTCGCGGATTGTCCCGAACCGCTGGTGTTCATGGGCCTGGATATGGCCGGGACCGCGCATTTCGCCGCCGATGTCTCATATCTGGCGCCGCCCGACCATCCGCCTGCCGAATTCATCGACCGCCACACTCTGGATCTGTCGCAGACGCGGAAATTCATCGACCTGCGCGCGATCATGGCCGAGATCGACCATCGCGATGCCGGGATCGCGGCGGCCGCCAAGGGCATCTTCGAATGGCGGCTGACGCATGGCTTCTGCGCCCGTTGCGGCGCCCGCAATCGTGTCAGCCATGCCGGCTGGCGGTTCGAGTGCCCCGCCTGCGGTCGGCAGCATTTCCCGCGCACCGATCCGGTGGTGATCATGCTGGTTCTGGACGGCGACCGGGTTCTTCTGGGTCGTCAGTCGCTGTGGCCCGAGCGGATGTATTCGCTGCTGGCGGGCTTTGTCGAGCCGGGCGAGACGGTCGAGGAGGCGGTGCGCCGCGAGGTGATGGAGGAGGCCGGGATCACGGTGGGCGCGGTGCGCTATGTCACCTCGCAGCCCTGGCCCTTTCCGGCCTCGCTGATGATCGGCTGCGTGGCGCGCGCCGAGAGCCGCGCGATCACACTGGATCCGACCGAACTGGAGGACGCGATCTGGGTTCCCCGGAACCAGATCGCCGAGGCGCTGGAGGGCCGCCACGACCGGATCGCGCCGGCCCGCAAGGGGGCGGTTGCGCAGGTCATCCTGCGCGCCTGGGTGCAAGGGCAGATCGAGCCGATCTAGGCGCCATCGCGGGTCCTGCAGCTCCGGGCGTCGCCGTCCCGCATGGCGTTGCGCAGGCTGGCCTGGTCGCCCTTGATCCACCATTCGTATTCGCCCGCGACATAGCGCGCGCCCGAGGCCGATATGACGTTGACGAACAGACGTTCCTCGCCGTCGAGGCGCAGCAGGGCGAGGCGGTTGGGTCCGGCATTGACATATTGCACCGCGATCGTGCCGCCATCGTCGCAGATATAGCGGGCTGGAACGACTTCGGCGTCCTCGCCCAGGGGCAGGGACAAGGCCGGTGCCGCCTGCGCCGGGGCGGCAAGAACCAGCAGCAGAAACAATGCGGGGCGGGGCATGGCGGACTCCGTTCTTCCGGTTCGGGGATGGTGTCCTGCTTTGGCCGGGCGGGCAAGCGGTGCGGATTGCGTCCGGTCGGTCGCCGCGCGGGCCGGGCAGGGTCGGGAACCAGAGCCGTCCCGATCCGCTTTATCCAGGGCAGAAGAATGAACGGGGCGGCGGGGCGGATGGATCAACTGGGTGCGATCGGCACGAATTTCGGTGGTCTCGTCGAAAAGCTGCAAAGCTGGATCAACGGTTTCATCTCGCTGATTCCGAACCTGATCGCCGCCAGCGTCCTGTTTCTCGTGGCCTGGCTTGTCTCGGTCCTGGTGACCTGGTCGATCCGCAAGACGCTGGTCCGCCACGACCGCCCGGCGCTGGCCAATGTCGGCGGCTCGCTGGTCGGCTGGGCGATCATCGTGCTGGGCTTTCTGCTGGCGATGACGGTGGTGCTGCCCTCGCTGAAACCCGGCGACATGCTGGCCGGGCTTGGCATCGGTTCTGTCGCGATCGGTTTTGCCTTCAAGGACATCCTGCAAAACATGCTGTCGGGCATCCTGATCCTGCTGCAGCGCCCTTTCAAGGTCGGCGACCAGATCGAGGCGGGCGGTCACGAAGGCACGGTCGAGGATATCCAGACCCGCGCCACGATGATCCGGACCTATGACAATCGCCGCGTCGTCATTCCCAATTCGCAGGTCTATACGAATTCGGTGGTCGTCAACACGGCCTATGACAAGCGGCGGTCGGATTACGATGTGGGAATCGGCTATGCCGACGACTGGGACCGCGCCAGGGCCGTGATCCTCGAGGCGGTTTCGGTTGTCGAGGGTGTCGCTGACGAACCCGCCGCCGAAGCCCTGCCCTGGGGAATCGACGAAAGCCAGCTGACGATGCGGGTGCGCTGGTGGACCGATCCGGTCCGCACCAACGTGGTTCATACGCAGGCGCGGGTCATTCAGGCGATTTCGACCGCGTTGGACGAGGCCGCCATCGACATGCCCTATCCGACCAATGTCGTGCTGTTGCACGACCAGACCGAGGAAACGGACGGCACGCGAGGCGCGCAGCGCGAGGGCTGGCCCGCCGGGGACAAGCCGCCGCAATCCCGGCAGAAGGTCGAGATGAAGGCCCGCGCAAGGCGCGACCGCGCGATGGCACCGCCACGAAGCGGACATGAGGATGGTGACAGCGGCGCCGCGCCGGAAGACGGCGACGCCATCTGAGCCGTCAGAATCGCTTGCGGCGTGGGCGTCTGCCACCGCGAAGTGCCGCCGCGCAGCGACAGCGGATGCGAGCGCCGCGCCAGGGATCGGAAAAAACCGTCCTTGCCGTGGATCGGCGTTTCTGGGAAAGCCCGTCGATCGGGGAAGGGCCGATCAAGTCACCCAGCCGGAACGGGATTATCCGGGCCGGCCTGGCTTCAGCGACGCCGATCCCGGCGCGAGCTCATCGGCTGGAAGGCAACGCCGACATGCGCCTCGCAATAGGGTTTGCCGGCCTGGGCGGGCAGGCCGCAGAACCAGAATTTCTCGGTCGCGGGATCGCCGATCGGCCATTTGCAGGTCCGCTCGGTCAATTCCATCAGGGTCAGCCTGCGGGCCTTCTTTTCGACCTCGCGGACCGAGGCCAGCGCCTCGGGGCTGATCTCGTTGGCCGAGGGCTGCGGCGGCAGGGGCTGGCCGGCCGGCACGATGGTGCGGCGCGGCTGCGGCGTATAGGCGGGCTGGGTCGAGGGTTCATCGGCCGGTTCGGCCCTTGCCTCTGCGGGTTCCGGCACCGGTTCGGGCCGGGGCGCGGCGGGCTTTTTCTCGGCCTTCCTGTCGGGCTCGGCGGTGGCCGGGGCGGGCTCGGCCTCGTCGATGCGGTTCGACAGCCCGAGGCGATGGACCTTGCCGATCACCGCGTTGCGCGTGACGCCGCCCAGTTCCTTGGCGATGGCGCTGGCCGACTGGCCCTCGCCCCACATGCGCTTGAGCGTCTCGACACGATCATCGGTCCAGGACATGACTGCCTTTCCGGGCGGGTCCGGCCCGCCACCCCATCTTGAAACATCCGGTTGGTCCCGTCACAAACGGGATGCCGAGATTTAGACCCCGGCAGACCGGAATTCAAGGACCGCGCGATGCCCAAGGACATGATGACCACCCGGCCCGCCATGGGCGTGCGCCGTTTCGGGCGTGTCAACTGGCTGGGTTTTCGCACTCTGGCGACCCGCGAAGTGATGCGATTCATGGCGGTCTGGCAGCAGACGATCTTTGCGCCGCTGATGACGGCGGCGCTGTTCGTCCTGGTCTTCGCGCTGGCCCTGGGCCGCGGCCGGAGCGAGATCATGGGGCTGCCCTATCTGGAATTTCTGGGCCCCGGCATCCTGATGATGACGGTGATCCAGAATGCCTTCGCCAATACCTCGTCCTCGATCACCTCGGCCAAGGTGCAGGGAAATATCGTCGATACGCTGATGCCGCCCTTGTCGGCGGGCGAGATGCTGGCGGGCTATCTGGCCGGTTCGGTCGTGCGGGCGGGGCTGGTGGCGCTGGTCATCGGCACCGGGATGGTGATCGTCACCGGTGCCGGGATCGCCCATCCGGCCTGGGCCGCGACCTTCGTCCTGCTGGCGGCGCTGCTGCTGGGGGGCCTGGGCATCCTGGCCGGCATCATGGCACAGAAATTCGACCAGATGGCGGCGATCACCAATTTCGTCATCACGCCGCTGTCCTTCCTGTCGGGCACCTTCTATTCGGTCGAGGCCCTGCCCGAGCCGTTTCGCGGCCTGTCGCACTGGAATCCGATCTTCTATCTGATCGACGGGACGCGCTTCGGCGTCACCGGCGTCAGCGACGCGCCGGTCTGGCGCGGGTTCGCGGTCTGCGTGGTGGTCGTGGCCGCGGTTCTGGCGATCGGCTGGCGCTGGCTGAGAACCGGCTACCGGATGAAACCGTGATTGCGCGGGCCGCGATTCGGGGCTATGCGGTGGCCCATGATCGTCCGGACCGCCCGTTTCGCCCGTCCCCGACGTTGACGCACGGCCTTGCCGGGGTCCCGTCACCGTCCGATCAAGCCTGCCTTCATCTCAGTCATGCCATCCGGGGAATCCGCCATGATTTCGCACGTCCTGCCGACCTACAACCGCGCTGACATCGCCTTCGAAAGGGGTGAGGGTGCCTGGGCCATCGCCACCGACGGCACCCGATATCTGGATCTGGGCGCGGGCATCGCCGTCAACGTGCTGGGCCATGCCAATCCGGATCTGGTCGCCGCGCTGATCGCGCAGGCGGGGCGGATCTGGCATGTCTCGAACCTCTACCAGATCCCCGAACAGGAAGCTCTGGCCGATCTGCTGGTGCAAAACACCTTCGCCGATACGGTCTTCTTCACCAATTCCGGCACCGAGGCGGCGGAACTGGCGATCAAGATGGTGCGCAGATACTGGTATGAGAAGGGCGAGGACCGTCCCGAAATCCTGACCTTCGAGGGGGCCTTCCATGGCCGCTCGACCGGGGCGATCGCGGCGGCGGGGTCGGACAAGATGGTCAAGGGCTTCGGGCCGCTGATGCCCGGCTTCCGGCAACTGCCCTGGGATGACATGGACGCCCTGAGCGCCGCGATCGGCGACCGGACGGCGGCGGTGATGCTGGAGCCGGTCCAGGGCGAGGGTGGCATCCGCCCGCTGCCCGATGCCGACCTGCGCGAGATCCGCGCGCTGTGCGACCGCGCCGGCGCGCTTCTGGTGCTGGACGAGGTGCAATGCGGCATGGGTCGCACGGGGCGGCTGTTCGCGCATGAATATGCCGGCATCGCGCCCGATATCATGATGATCGCCAAGGGCATCGGCGGCGGCTTTCCGCTGGGCGCGGTTCTGGCCACCGAAAACGCCGCATCGGCCATGGTCGCGGGCAGCCATGGCTCGACCTATGGCGGCAATCCCTTGGCCTGCGCGGTCGGTGCGGCGGTGATGCGGATCGTGGCCGATCCGGCCTTTCTGGCCGAGGTCAACCGCAAGGCCGGCCTGTTCCGCCAGAAGCTGGAGGCGCTGGTCGCGGCTCATGCAGACATCTTCGAATCCGTGCGCGGGCAGGGCCTGATGCTGGGTCTGAAATGCAGGATCGCGCCAACCGATCTGGTCAAGGCGGGCTACGCCCGGCGGATCCTGACCGTGCCCGCTGCCGACAACACCCTGCGCCTGCTGCCGCCGCTGAACATCACCGACGACGAGATCGCCGAGGCGGTGACGCGGCTGGACCATGCGGCCGACAGCCTTCATGCCTGACTACGGCTTCCGTCCCGTGACCGCGGCCGATCTGCCGATGCTGGCCGAATGGCTGCGCGTTCCGCAGGTGGCACGATGGTGGCCGGACGCGGAACGCCAGCTTGCGCTGATCCGCGCGGAACGGCGGGCGGCGCCGATGCGGCAGCTGATCGCGCTGAGGGGCGACACCCCGCTTGGCTATGCGCAATGTTATCCGGCATTTCACTGGCCCGCGCCGCATTTTGCCGGCCTGCCCCAGGACAGCATCGCCCTTGACGTGTTCGGCGCGCCGGCGGGGCGGGGGCAGGGCGGGGCATGGCTGCGCGCGCTTGGCGATCTGCTGCTGCAGGACGGCTCGACCCTGGTGATCGACCCGGCCCCCGAAAACCTGCGCGCGATCCGCGCCTATGAAAAGGCCGGATTTTCGGGCCTGCGGATCGCCACCGACAGCGAAGGCCAAAGCGTCCTCGTGATGGCGCGCCGACGATAGGGGGTTTCTTCGTTGCCCCAATACCCCGGGGGGCCGCGCGCCCGCGCGGCGGGGGCGGCGCCCCCTTGACCCCGCCCTCGCAAGCGGGCTTGCTGGCCCAAATCCGAAAGAGTTCACGATGACGCATTTTCTGGACCTGAACACGACCGCCAGGGGCGATCTGCGGTCGATCATCGATCAGGCCATCGCCATGAAGACCGCCAGGGGCGGCCGTCCCAAGGGCACGCCCGACGACGATCTGCCGCTGGCCGGCCGGATGGTGGCGCTGATCTTCGAAAAGCCCTCGACCCGGACCCGCGTCAGCTTTGACATCGGCGCGCGGCAGATGGGCGGGCAGACGATGGTGCTGTCGGGCTCGGAAATGCAGCTTGGTCATGGCGAGACCATCGCGGATACCGCCCGGGTGCTGTCGCGCTATGTCGATCTGATCATGATCCGCACCTTCGAGGAAGCCACGTTGCAGGAAATGGCCGAATACGCCGATGTGCCGGTGATCAACGGGCTGACGAACCGCACCCATCCCTGCCAGATCATGTCCGACGTGATGACCTTCGAGGAGCATCGCGGCCCCATCGCGGGACGCAAGGTGGTCTGGGTGGGCGATGGCAACAACGTCTGCACCAGCGTGATCCATGCAGCCGGCCAGTTCGGCTTCGACTTCACCTTCACCGGACCGCCGCCTCTGGATCCCGATGACGCGGCGCTGGCCTTTGCGCGCGCGCAGGGCGTCGGGGTCAGCATCGAACGCGATCCGATGAAGGCGGTCGAGGGGGCCGATCTCGTCTTTGCCGATACCTGGGTCAGCATGCATGATCCGCAATCGGCGAAAGAGCGGCGTCACAACCAGTTGCGCGGCTATCAGGTGAACGAGGCGCTGATGGCACGGGCGAAACCCGATTCGCTGTTCATGCATTGCCTGCCTGCCCATCGCGAAGACGAGGTGACGAGCGCCGTCATGGACGGGCCGCATTCGGTGATCTGGGACGAGGCCGAAAACCGGCTGCACGCGCAGAAGGCGATCATGCGCTGGTGTCTGGGGGTCTGACGGCGCCGGCGCTTGCGAACCGGCGATTGCTGGATCGCGATCCGAACCGGGCTTCGGTGCCGGTGGCGGGAACGGATTTCCGGGGCGGATCCGGAAGATCCGTCAGCCGCGCGGGCAGAAGCGGGCCGCCCGGCGCGCTGCGAAAACCCCGCGCGAAGGCGCGGGGTCCGGCTTCTGCCCGCTTCTGCCGCGGATGGATCGGTGCCGGGCGCCGTTCGGATCAGCCGATGGCGGCGGCGCGCACATCCTCGTCGATGCCGGGCAGGTATTGCGCGAAATTGTCGCTGAACATCTGCACCAGTTTCGCGGCCTGCCGGTCATAGGCCGTGCCGTCCGCCCAGGTCTGGCGCGGATCCAGCAGGCTGTCCCTGACGCCGGGGACCGAGACCGGCACGTCGAAGCCGAAATTGGGATCCTTGCGGAATTGCGCCGTATTCAGGCTGCCATCCAGCGCCGCCGCCAGCAATGCGCGCGTCGCGGCGATGGGCATCCGCGATCCGGTGCCGAAGGCGCCGCCCGTCCAGCCCGTATTGACCAGCCAGCAGCTGGCGCCGTGCCGGCCGATCCTGTCGGCCAGTAGCCTGCCATAGACCTCGGGGCGGCGCGGCATGAACGGCGCGCCGAAGCAGGTCGAGAAGGTCGGGATCGGCTCGGTCACGCCGACCTCGGTGCCGGGGGTCTTGGCGGTGAAACCCGACAGGAAATGATACATCGCCTGCGCCGGGCTCAGCCGCGCGATCGGCGGCAGCACGCCATAGGCGTCGCAGGTCAGCATGATGACGTTCTTCGGATGCCCGCCAAGGCTGGTCTTCGAGGCGTTCGAGATCGCCTCCAGCGGATAGGCGCAGCGCATGTTGTCGGTGATCGAATTGTCCTGGAAATCCAGTTCCAGCGTGAGGGGATCGAAAACCATGTTCTCGATCACCGTGCCGAAGCGCGCGGTGGTGGCGTGGATCTCGGGTTCGGCCTCGGGGGACAGGTTGATCGTCTTGGCGTAGCACCCGCCCTCGAAATTGAAGATGCCGCGATCCGACCAGCCATGTTCGTCGTCGCCGATCAGGGCCCGCGACGGGTCGGCCGACAGCGTGGTCTTGCCGGTGCCCGACAGGCCGAAGAAGATCGCGCTGTCGGTGGGATCGCCCGGCGCGTGATTGGCGCTGCAATGCATCGGCATGATGCCCTTTTCGGGCAGCAGGTAGTTCAGCAGCGTGAAGACCGACTTCTTGTTCTCGCCCGCATAGGCGGTGCCGCCGATCAGGATCAGTTTCTTGTGAAGGTTCAGCGCGATCACCGTGCCGCCGCGGCAGCCATGCCGATCGGGGTCGGCGGTGAAGCCGGGGCAGTTGATGATGGTGAATTCGGGCGTGAAGCCGTCCAGTTCCGCTGCCTCGGGGCGACGCAGCAGGTGGCGGATGAACAGCCCGTGCCACGCCAGTTCGGTGATCACCCGAACATCCAGACGCAGATCGGGATCGGCGCCGGCGAACAGATCCTGCACGAAATAATCGCGCCCCTGCATATGGGCCAGCATGTCATGGTGCAGCCGGTCGAAGGCGTCAGGCGCCATCGCCGCGTTGTTGTCCCACCAGATCGAGTCCTCGACATCGGGGGTGCGGACCACGAACTTGTCCTTGGGCGAACGTCCGGTATGTGCCCCGGTCGAGACCAGGAACGCGCCGCCAAGGCCCAGGCGGCCTTCGCCGCGCACGACCGCCTCGGTGATCAGCGCCGGTTCCGGCAGGTTGTAGTAAACCCTCCCAAGCCCCTCGATACCCTGATCCTCCAGCCGGCATTTCGGATTGACGCGCGTGGTCATCTTTGGACGCTCCTGCTTTTCCTTGATCCGCGACGCTTTCGTGACGCCGTTCTGACCGGCTATAGCACGCGGTCGAAAGCGGAAAAGACGCGAGCGCAAACGGTTAGCGCAAACGCAAAATGTTATCGCCAACAATGCAGAATATGCAGGACCGGGGACGGAAAATTAACCCTTTCCGAGCCAGAATGACGGAGAGGAGTGATTCGAATGACGCAGATGCACGCCACGACCGTGGCCCTGAGAGGGCGGGGGCTGCTGATCCTGGGGCCGTCCGGCAGCGGAAAATCCACGCTGGCGCTGCAACTGATGGCCGTCGGAGCGCGACTGGTGGCCGACGACCGGACCGATCTGACGGCGCAGGGGGATGATGTCGTGGCAAGTTGCCCCGCCGCGCTGGTCGGCACGATCGAGGCACGCGGCGTGGGGCTGCTGGCGGCCCCGCCGCATGGTCCCGTCCGGCTGTCGCTGGTCGTCGATCTGGCGCAGGAGGGCGTGGCACGCTTGCCAGACTGCACGACCTATCCGCTGCTTGGCAGGGCCTTGCCACTTGTGCCGGGGCCCTATCGATCGCATCTTTATGCTGCATTGCGGCAGTATCTGCTGTTCGGACGGCGGCAATGACGCGACGGAAAGGAAGTCTGACACCCGATGGCTGAGGATCTCGATCTGGCGGAAGACCGCGACGGCCCCCGGACAGCCGACGCGCAGAGGCTGGTTCTGGTGACCGGTCCGTCCGGGGCCGGTCGCTCGACCGCGATCAACGCGCTTGAGGATATGGGCTTCGAGGCGATCGACAACCTGCCGCTGTCGCTGATCCCGCGTCTGCTTGACGGTCCCAGCCGGCCCGAACCTCTGGCCCTGGGGCTGGATGTCCGAAATCGCGATTTCTCATCGGCCAACGTGATCGAACTGATCGACCGGCTGACCCGCGATCCGCGCTATGCGCCCGAGGTTCTCTATCTGGATTGCGACCCCGACGTGCTGGTGCGCCGCTATAACGAAACCCGCCGCCGCCATCCGCTGACGCCGGACAGCGCGCCGCTGGGCGGGGTCACGGCCGAGGTCGATCTGTTGCAGCCGATCCGGGCGCGGGCCGATGTCCTGGTCGATACCTCGGAATTGTCTCCCCATGACCTGAAGGCCGAACTGACCCGCTGGTTCGATGTGCGGCAGGGGCGGCGGCTCAGCGTGTCGCTGCATTCCTTCAGCTACAAGCGCGGCGTGCCGCGCGGCGTGGACATGATGTTCGATTGCCGGTTCTTGTCCAATCCGCATTGGCAGCCGGAACTGCGCGCGTTGACGGGTCTGGACCGTCAGGTGCAGGATTTCGTCCGGGACGACGAGCGATTCGCAGAGTTCTTCCAGCGCGTGCGCGAGTTGATCCTGTTTCTGCTTCCGGCACATATAGAAGAAGGCAAGACGCACCTGGCGGTGGGTTTCGGATGCACCGGAGGGAAACATCGTTCCGTCACAATGGCTGAATTGATGGCGCTTGCGCTTGCAGAGGCCGGTTGGCCGGTGTCAATAAGACACAGGGAACTGGAACGCCGCAACCCGACGTCTCTCTCCGCCGCCGAGCTTGGCCGTCAGGCCGCGACCGGCGAAGCAGAGACGCAGGCAGCAGAATTTGGTAGGTTGCGTTGATCGGTATTGTCATCGTGGCGCATGGCGGGTTGGCGCGGGAATATCTGTCCGCCGTCGAACATGTGGTCGGGCCGCAGACGGGAATCGCGGCGGTCGCGATCGAGGATAATCACGATCGTGGCGCCAAGATGACCGAAATCCGGCAGGCCGCCGACGCGGTCGATGACGGCAACGGGGTGGTGGTGGTGACCGATCTTTTCGGCGGGTCGCCCTCGAACCTGTCTCTGCCGGCCTGCGCGGTGCATGACCGCACGATCCTTTACGGCGCCAATCTGCCGATGCTGGTCAAGCTGGCCAAGACCCGCCACCTGCCGGTCAGGGATGCGGTGGCCTTTGCCAAGGAGGCCGGACGCAAATACATCAATTCCTACACCGTGCCGCTGGAAGCCGCCCTGGGGACCCGATGAGCGGCAAGGTCACGCGGGAATTGTCGATCATCAACGAAAAGGGCCTTCATGCGCGGGCCAGCGCGAAATTCGTCGATGTGGTCGAACGTTTCGATGCGCAGGCGCAGGTCGAAAAGGACGGGATTTGCGTGGCCGGTGATTCGATCATGGGACTGCTGATGCTGACCGCGCCGCGCGGAAGCCGCATCACCGTGACCACCTCGGGACCGGAGGCGGCGGCGCTGGCCGATGCGCTTGAGGCGCTGATCGGCGATTATTTCGGCGAAGGCATGTAGGCCGCAGCCGTGGCCGACCGCAAAACCTATCACCACGGCAATCTGCGTCAGGCCCTGGTCGAGGCCACCGCCGCCCTGATCGAGGAATTGGGACCGCAGGCCTTTGCCCTGACCGAGGCTGCGCGCCGCGCCGGTGTTTCGCCGGCCGCCCCCTATCGGCATTTCAAGGGCCGCGAAGATCTGCTGGAAGAGGTCGCGCGGCAGGGTTTCGTCGAATTCGCCGGCCGGCTGGAGGCCGCTTTCGACGAAGGCCGGCCCAAGGCGCTGACCGCGTTTCTGCGCATGGGTCAGGCCTATCTGGATTTCGCGGCCGATCGGCCCGGCTATTACATGGCGATGTTCGAATCCGGCATCTCGATTGCCGGCAATGCCGATCTGGCCAAGGCGTCCGAACGGGCGCAGGGGGTGCTGCTGCGCGCCGCCGGCACGCTGGCCGAGCGTCTGCCCGAAGATCGCCGCCCGCCCGCGCGGATGGTGGCGAACCATATCTGGGCGATGAGCCACGGCGTGGTCGAACTGTTCTCGCGCGGCAAGCCCGGCGGACGCAGCCCGGTCGAGCCTTCGGCGATGCTGGAAAGTGGCGTCATCATCTATCTGCGCGGGCTGGGCCTGATCCCCGAGTGATTTTTCCCCAGGCCTCTCTTGACGCCGCGGGTTTCGCGCCCATCTATGTAAATGTGATTAACATTAACATGGAGGGATCACAAAGATGCAGAGCGCATCACCGCAAATCACCGCCTATTCGATGGCGCAGCGTGGCCCCGGTCTCTTGCGACGAGGTCGCGACTGGCTGGATGAACGCGGCCGCGTGGCCTGGATCGTCGCCATGATCCTGGGCTTCGTTGCCTTCTGGCCGATCGGGCTGGCTATCCTCGTCTACATGATCTGGAGCAAACGCATGTTCGGATGCAGTCAACGCAGCCATCGCGGCTATCGCCCGCGCCACTACGCGGCCCCCACCGGAAATTCGGCTTTCGACGCCTATCGCGAAGAAACGCTGAAGCGGCTGGAGGAAGAGCATGGAGAGTTCATGGATTTCCTGCAAAAGCTGCGGGAGGCCAAGGACAAGGCCGAATTCGATCAGTTCATGCAACAGCGCCGTCCGAAGACGGAGGAATGATCCCGCGTGAGGTCGGGGGCCGGGACGTCCGGCCCCTGATCGCCGACAGCGCCTGCGCGGATCGGTGGATCACTCGCCGCGCGGAAAACGCTTGTTCTCTTCCAGCACGTTCAGATCCATGTGGTTGCGCATGTATCGTTCGGAGGCCTGCATCAGCGGCTGGTAGTCCCACGGATAATACGCGCCGTTGCGCAGGGCCTCATAGACGATCCAGCGTCGTGCCTGACTTTGCCGAACCTCGGAATCATAGGCATCCAGATCCCAGCGATCCCGCGCCATCGCCCGCAAGTGCTGCAAGGTTGCGGCATGGGCCGGATCGCCCGCCAGATTGACGCGCTCGTCCGGATCGGTCTGCAGATCGAACAATTGTTCGGGATCGGCCTTGCAGGCGGTGTATTTCCAGCCGCCGTCGCGGATCGCGACCAGCGGGGTTATACTGCCCTCGGCCGCGTATTCGATCGGCACCGGGTTGCGCGACGCGCCGCCATCGGCCAGCGATTCGCCATCGGTCCAGGGCGCGATCTCGTCCATCGGCAGTCCTGCCAGATCGCAAAGAGTCGGCAGCACGTCGATGGTGCTGACCGGGCGATCCACACGCCCCGGCTGCATCGACGGCGCCGCGATCATCAGCGGAACGCGCGCCGAGCCTTCGTAAAAGCTCATCTTGAACCACAGCCCGCGTTCGCCCAGCATGTCGCCATGATCGGACAGGAACAGGATGATCGCCTCCTGTCGCGTGCGTTCCAGCACGTCCAGAACCTCGCCGATCTTGTCGTCGATATAGCTGATATTGGCGAAATAACCCTGGCGCGCGCGGCGGATGTCGCGATCGGTGATGTCGAATTCTCGCCAGTCGCAGGCATCCATCAATCGCTGTGAATGCGCGTCCTGATCCTGATAGGCGATGGCCTCTGGCGCGGCCAGTTCCGGCGCCCCGTCATAGAGATCCCAGTATTTGCGCCGTGCGACATAGGGGTCATGCGGGTGGGTGAAGCTGACGGTCAGACACCACGGCCGGTCATCCTGCCCGCGCGACAGGTCGTAAAGCTTGCGGCAGGCATTATAGGCGACCTCGTCGTCATATTCGTACTGGTTGGTGATCTCGGCCACGCCCGCGCCGGTGACCGAGCCCAGATTGTGATACCACCAATCGATCCGTTCGCCCGGCTTGCGGTAATCCGGCGTCCAGCCGAAATCGGCCGGGTAGATGTCGGTGGTCAGCCGTTCCTCGAACCCGTGCATCTGGTCGGGCCCGACGAAATGCATCTTGCCCGACAGGCAGGTCTGATAGCCCGCCCGCCGCAGATGATGGGCATAGGTCGGAATGTCCGAGGCGAATTCGGCCGCATTGTCGTAGACCCGCGTGCGGCGGGGCAACTGGCCGGACATGAAGCTGGCCCGCCCCGGCGCGCAAAGCGGGCTGCCCGTATAGGCATTGGCAAACCGGGTTGATCTGTCGGCCAGCCGGCGCAGGTGAGGCGTATGCAGGAAATCGGCGGGGCCGTCGGGGAAAAACACCCCCGACAGCTGATCCGCCATCAGGATCAGGATATTGGGCTTCACTTGCTCACCGCAGCCATGACCGCCTTGTCGCCGGGCTGACCATCCAGCGTGGTCACGCCGTCCAGCCATGTCGCCGCGACGTCGGGATTGGCGGCGATCCATTCCTTCGCGGCCTGCCGGCCATCCATCCCGTCGTTCAGGATCTTGCCCATCAGGACATTTTCCATCGGCACGTCGAAGACAAGCTGGCTGAACAGTTTTGCGGCGTTGGGGCAGGCTTCGACCCATTCGGAGCGGGCCAGCGTGTGCACCGTGGCGCCCCCGAAATCCGGTCCGAATTGTTCGTCTCCGCCCGACAGGTAGGTGATGTCGATGGCCTCGTTCATCGGATGGGGCGCCCAGGCCAGGAAGACCGTGGGCTTGCCCGCATTCTCGTTGCGGCCGACCTGAGCCAGCATGGCCTGTTCGCCCGATTCGACCAGCGTCCAGTCGCCCAGCCCGAATGCGTCGGCGTCAATCATCGCCTGGATCGACTGGTTCGCCGGCGCACCGGGCTCGATGCCATAGATCTTGCCGTCGAATTCGTCCTTGCGGGCATCGAGATCGGCAAAATCCTTTACGCCGGCGGCGGCGCCGGGCTTGTTCACCGCCAGGGTGAACTTGGCGCCTTCGAGGTTCCGGGCCAGTTCCTCGATCTGGCCGGTCTGGTCCAGATCGTCGCGGAATTTCTGCTGCGCGGGCATCCAGTTGCCCAGGAACAGGTCGGTGTCGCCGTTCTTCAGCGCCTCATAGCCAACCGGCACCGACAGCGTGGCGATCTTGGGCGTATAGCCCAATGCCTCCAGCAGCACCGCCGCGACGCCGTTGGTGGCGGTAATGTCGGTCCAGCCGGGATCGGAATAGCGCACCGTCTTGCAGGTCGCGGGGTCGTCGGCCAGAACAGGCGTGGCCACGGCCGCCAGCAGCAGCGCGAGGGTGGTTGTCTTCGGAATCGTCATGGGTTTGCCTTCCTGTCAGGTTTCTGATTGTCTGCGCAGTCCAGCGTCAGCCGAGACTTCTTGCGCGTCAGGAAACGACGCTCAGCGTGTCGGAACGGGCGTTTCGCCGCGATAGTCGTAAAAGCCGCGGCCGGTCTTGCGGCCCAGCCAGCCGGCCTCGACATATTTCGTCAGCAGAGGGCAGGGACGGTATTTCGTGTCGGCCAGCCCGTCATGCAGCACATTCATGATCGCAAGGCAGGTATCCAGCCCGATGAAATCGGCCAGTTCCAGCGGTCCCATCGGATGGTTCGCGCCCAGTTTCATCGATTCGTCGATGGATTTGACCGATCCCACCCCCTCGTACAGCGTATAGACCGCCTCGTTGATCATCGGCATCAGGATGCGGTTGACGATGAAGGCGGGAAAATCCTCGGCGCTGGCGGCGGTCTTGCCCAGCGTCCTGACGACCTCGTGCAGCAGATCGAAAGTGGCCTGGTCGGTGGCGATGCCGCGGATCAGTTCGACCAATTGCATGACCGGAACCGGATTCATGAAGTGGAAGCCCATGAATTTCTCGGGCCGGTCGGTGCGGCTGGCCAGTCGCGTGATCGAGATCGAGGACGTGTTCGAGGTCAGGATCGTCTCGGGCTTCAGGTGCGGCTGAAGGTCTTCGAAAATGGCCTGCTTGACGGTCTCGCGTTCGGTCGCGGCCTCGATCACCAGGTCGGTCCGGCCCAGATCGGCCAGACGAAGCGTGGTCGTGATGCGCCCCATCGCAGCCTTCTTGTCCTCGGCCGAAATCCTGTCGCGACCGACCTGACGTTCGAGATTCCGGTCGATCAGGGACAGGGCCTTGTCCAGGGCATCCGGGCTGATGTCGTTCAGCACCACATCATAGCCCGCGAGGGCGAAGACATGGGCGATGCCGTTGCCCATCTGGCCCGCGCCGATGATTCCAACCGTCTCGATCGCCATTCTCGCCTCGTTTCCTGACCGGCGCGACGATAGGGCGGGCGCGGTCATGCTGCAATGCAAAACCGCCCCCGGCGGGGGGCGGTTGTTTGGGTATTTGGGCAACGGAGAGGCTGCTACAGCTTTTCCGTCAATTCGGGCACGATCTGGAACAAATCGCCCACCAGGCCGTAATCGGCGATCTGGAAGATCGGGGCTTCCTCGTCCTTGTTGATCGCGACGATGACCTTGCTGTCCTTCATGCCCGCAAGATGCTGGATCGCGCCCGAGATGCCGACGGCGACATAGAGTTCCGGCGCCACCACCTTGCCGGTCTGACCGACCTGCCAGTCGTTCGGGGCATAGCCCGAATCGACGGCCGCGCGCGATGCGCCGACGGCGGCGCCCAGCTTGTCGGCCAGGGCCTCGATGATGGCGAAATCGTCCCTGGACCCCACGCCGCGGCCGCCCGAGACGACACGCCCGGCCGAGGTCAGTTCTGGCCGGTCGCTTTCGGCGACCTCGTCGCCGACCCATTTCGACAGGCCCGGATCCTCGGCGGCGCCGATCGCCTCGACCGGGGCGCTGTTGCCGTCGCCTGCCGCGTCGAAGCTGGCGGTGCGGATGGTCATCACCTTCTTGGCGTCCCTGGATTTCACCGTCTGGATCGCGTTGCCGGCATAGACCGGGCGTTCGAACGTGTCGGCATCGATCACCGCCGAGACGTCCGGGATCACCATCGCATCCAGCAGCGCCGCGACGCGCGGCATGATGTTCTTGGCATCCGTCGTGGCAGGCGCGGCGATGTGGCTGTAATCCCCGGCCAGCGACACCAGCAGCGCCGCCGCCGGTTCGGCGAGACGGTGGCCGTAAAGCGCATCCTCGGCCACCAGCACCCTGGCCACGCCGTCTATCGTCGCGGCCTCGTCGCCCGCGGCCCTCGCCTGGGCGCCGGCGCAAAGCACCGTGACCTCGCCCAGGGATTTCAGCGCGCCCACGGCCTTGGCCGTCGCGTCGCGGCTCAGTTCGCCATTCGTGACTTCACCCAGCAGAAGAACAGCCATCACACGACCCCCGCTTCTTTCAGTTTCGCAACCAGTTCGTCGACCGAATCGACCTTGATCCCGGCCTTGCGGCCCTCGGGTTCGCGGGTCGACACGATCTCGAGCCGGGGCGAGACATCGACGCCGTAATCGGCGGCCGTCTTTTCGTCCAGCGGCTTCTTCTTGGCCTTCATGATGTTGGGAAGGCTGGCATAGCGCGGCTCGTTCAGGCGCAGATCGGCGGTGACGATCGCGGGCAGCCTGACCTCGATGGTCTGCAACCCGCCATCGACCTCGCGGGTGACCTTCGCGCTGTCGCCCTCGATCTCGAGCTTGCTGGCAAAGGTCGCCTGGCTCCAGCCAAGCAGCGCCGCCAGCATCTGGCCGGTGGCGTTCATGTCGTTGTCGATCGCCTGCTTGCCGGCGATGACCAGCTTCGGCTGCTCCTCGTCGATCACGGCTTTCAGGATCCTGGCCACGGCCAGCGGCTCGATATCCTGGTGCACGTCCTCGGCGGCCACGACCAGGATCGCCCGGTCGGCGCCCATCGCCAAGGCCGTGCGCAGCGTCTCGGCCGCCTGCTTGACGCCGATGCTGACGGCCACGACCTCATCGGCCGCGCCCTTTTCCTTCAGCCGGATCGCTTCTTCGACCGCGATCTCGTCGAAGGGGTTCATCGACATCTTCACATTGGCCAGATCGACCCCGGATCCATCGGCTTTCACACGGGCCTTGACGTTGTAGTCGATCACCCGCTTCACCGGCACGAGAACCTTCATGTGGCTGCTCTCCCTTGGTTGCGTCCTTCGTCGGGGCCAAGTGTTAGCGGCTGGTCCCGCCCGGGAACAGCCGAAAAACGGCTTCCGACGCTGCGTTTGCGCCCGACTTGTATCGTCGGGCGGTGTCTATCTGCTGGCGCCCGGAACCCACAGGATATCCTCGGTTCCGCCGCCATTAGCCTGACGGGCGGCGACGAACAGCCAGTCCGACAGGCGGTTCAGGTAGCGGATGGCCGCCGGATTGGCATCGCCCGTCGCCGCCAGGGCGGTCGCGCAGCGTTCCGCGCGGCGGGCCAC